>JASHQG010000362.1 GCA_030037665.1 Acetobacteraceae bacterium | reverse complement strand
GTGTCGGTACAGCCGTCTACCTCGATGCGGGTGTACTACATGTGGCTCGAACTGTCCGCAGCTTCCCGAATGATCTGCCAGGGACGATCGGTCAGGGTGGCGTGGTCCTAATCGGAGAACACCCGCTAAGAGCGGGCCGGCAGCACAGCAGGTGCTGGTGCAGCAACCGACGTTGGGGCGGGTGATGGCGGCGTTGCGCCACATGCGAAGCGCGCGCCGAATCGAAACTGACTGTTGTAGAATTCCGCCCGTCAGGCGCTCCCGATATTCCTATCATCAAACGCCGAAGTCAGACCGTGAGACCTGCGCGCGACATTGCTTGGAGCGACGCCACTCGGTGCGATTCGTTGCGGCTGTACGCCTTGAAGAGTGCAATGGCGTATCGGCGGATCACTCAGGAAAGGCTGGGTCTTTGCCGCGAATGCGAATCGGGCTACACATCATCGTTGGATGAGTTGACGAACCTGATCACGTGCTTCAGCCGTGTGATGTCACGGACTTTGCGCATCGTCAGCCCCCCGGAATCACCGCGGTGCGCTCACGCAAAAGGGCTGTTCCGGTCATTGCCCGCGCGATACCGGAGCTCGCTCCTCGGGGGGCAACACCATCTCGGAATGTGCCGTGACATTGGTTTGGAACGCCGGGACGAGCCTGGGGAAGACAAAGGGCTTAGCTAATCGGTGTCGCGTCCTTTGCGGGCAATGCCCCGTTCACGACCGGCGGTGTTATTGAGCCGCCCTTTGGCTTACCTTATCGCGTCCGGCCGGTGTGCGGTGGTAGTGCCGGCAATTCGCCGTAAGTCCTCCAGTATTCCGCAATGAAGCTGCCTAGGTCGATGAAGCCATAGCGCTTTATGATCTCGACCCCATGATCGGGTTTGAGGTCCGCGTGTGCGAGCTCGCCATGCAATGACTTGAGCTGCCGCAAGCGTTGATAGCGGCCGGGGCTCATCCCTAGCAGGTCAGTGCACGCAGACCGGAGACTTCCCTCGGAGACGCCGATTTTGTTACACATGTCGCCAACGTGCATCTGTCCGTGCGGCTGCTCCGCGAGCAAGGCTTCGAACCGCCTCAGCACGGCCGCTTGGTGGTGAGGGGTCGCACGATCGGCCTTCGGTTCACCGTTGGTAAGACAGCTCATCAAAGCGGAGATCAGATCCTGCTCAAGGCCGTGGAGCACCTCCTGGCGACCACTGAAAGTAAGGTTCGCTTCCGCGACACGGCCAGCTTGCGCATGAAGCCGCAGCAACCGCTGCCTATCTCCGAGCGACGGGCGCAACGTACGGTTGCGACGGGGAGGGACCAACTCTTGACCAGTGATGGTCCTGCCGAATTCGCTGAGCGAGTCCGGTGACAGGGAGACGTATCCCCAATCACAGCTGCCGGTCGTCCTCTGGTGCGAACGGTCGCCCGGATGATGCAGCAGGATATCGCCAAAAGGCAGGACAGAGCCACCAGCAAACAACACAGAACCTCGCTGCGTTGGAAATGTGACAAACACTCGATCGGGCGGCACCGAGAGAAAAGCTATCCGCGCGGAGGTTTCGTGTGCCCGAAGTACATAAAGGTCCGAAAACTCAATCCAGTTCAGGCGCGCGCGAAAGTCGCGCGGATGTAGGATCAAAAGATCGAGCACGTCCTGCACGGCCGCCTGATAGCCATTGGCATCCGCGAACATGCTGGAGCCACCTGGCACCGCCAAACTCCTCTCGCTTTGGTGCTCGATTACGACCCACACCGGCAGAACCAGCATCATTACTGCAGTGACCTATTGTCCGGAATGACGCACCCGGCACGAGGGGCCAGCCTGCTTGGGGGTCGCTAGTAGCACTGGTAAGGACGCCTTGGACCTCCGGTCTGAGCAGGTGAAACCAACCACCTGCTTCATACTTCCGCTCGAAGCGGCAACACATCAGTCTCCGCCGACGTTCAGACTGTCGCTGCCTGCGCGCGCCGTGCCCCGCAAATCGACAGTGGACCGTCCATCAAAAGCTATCCCGGCAGGATCGGTCGGGGCTATGCAAATACGGAAATCTAACTGTCCGTCTGGCAACATACTGAAGCCCCGGAACGACCTGTGGTTCGCCTGGTCCGGAGCGATAGGCGAGCTTTCGCATGTCGACGACCGAGACTCGGCCTCGGTATGACCGGGCACGCTGCGTTGACCTGACCGTTGAGGAATGGACCGTCATAGCCCCTTGACGTGCAGGGCCACGACATTGGCCCGAAGATCAAAGGCAAGAGGCAGCATCCCCTGGTAAACGCTCAAGGCCTGCCATTCGCCGCCATCGCGCATGCGGCAGACATTCAGAACCGCGACGGCCGTGTGCTGCTGATGAACGGTCTGTCCGGTCTGTTGGCATTCTTGCTGGAGCTCCAGGTTGCCGGTTGCGACCAGGGGCCTAGTTCAAACAGCGATTGCAGTTGATCTGCCGTCGTATCAACGCGGCAATCGTCAGACGGTCAGGCATGGCTACGGCCGTGGTGCGGCCCGGGCGCTGGATGTTCGAACGCAGCATCGCTTGGCCTGGCTCAATTGCCGCCCGCGCCTGGCCAAGGATTGGGAATTTGTCGATCGCAAACGGCTCCGCGTCCGACACTGGGCATGCATCCGGCAGATGCTTCGAGGACCACATCAGACATCGTTATGAGATCGGACGCACTTTAGAGGCATCGTGGCACACGGAACTGGTGGGCCATCGGCTGTCGCGCACACTGCGAGACGTATGACTCCGCTCGACACACGACCGCCCGTAATGCCGGGCGGGGTTATCGGGTCGCCCCCGTGGATGCAAGCGTCCCTACCGATCCCCGACCAATGTCGCAATGAGCTCATCGCCCCACGATCGACGCGAGCCGACGGCTGTCGCTCGAGGCCAATCGTCCCGGCAGCATGTCACCGCTCCCTCTTGCGGCAGCCGCACGCACGCGGTGGTCGCGCGTGGTGACGTTGTATGACGTCCTCGACGTCTATATGGCGCCCGGAGCCGCAACGGGCACGAACTAGAGCAGCATGGGAAATGGCCGCGGCGGCGCGCCAGAGGGGACCGCAGGTTGCACATACTGGGCTGGTTTGCGAAGCGTCACTGAGGGACTCTCACCGAACAGCTTCCGGTAGGCGACTGAAAAGCGCCCGAGCTCCCAGAACCCGTAGTCGCTGGCAATCATGGTTACGGTCTTTTCGGCCGGATCCGCCACACTAAGCTCGCGACGCGCCTGCGCCATCCGCCGAAGCCAGAGATATCGGTGCGGACTAATGCCGAGGTACTCAAGGCAGTGGTTCCTCAGCGTCCTCTCCTGCACGCCGATTTTGGCGCATATCTCCGTCAGATATAATGGTCTCCCCTCGGCCTCGCCCAACGCCCGCTCAAACCTTTGCATGACTGGCATGCGCAGGTGGGGGCGTGTACTGGCTTCGACGGTTACCGCGTCCGCAAGGCAAGTGACCATTGTGCGGACGAGCTGTTCCTCCATCGCCTTGGCAACTTCGGGATGTGCAAGGATATCGGGGGTGTTCGCCGCAAGATGGCAGGCCGTCTCGTGCAAGCGCCGCAACCGGACCATCACGTGATCTGAAATACTGATGTGCCGTGTCACCGGAGGCGCACTTAGTTCACGGCCGGCGAGAGTATGGCTGGCTACAGCAAGGTCCGCCGCTGACAACGACATCGATGCAATTCGACTCGGGGCCAGCATTCGAAAGTGATGGTCGCCCATAATAGACCCGACTATCATCACGTTAGGCAGGAGTTCGTCACCATTGCGGCACGGTGCAGGGTACTGTGGATCGGCGACAAATCCTATGGCACAGCGATTCGACCTATCGGCGACATGAGCGATCTGTGGCAATATTGTCTCGTTACGCTGCATCCACAGCCGATCCAAGTCGATCCTGGTCAGGGCGGAGCTGTACTTGCCGGTTGTTGTGACCACCACCTTCATGTCCGCACCCCGAAAGAATGCCTGGTGGTCCCACGGATCCTGGAAGCTGCGAACCGCGCTGCTGATCATCGTTTTCGCCCCTCCCGGAAGCGATAGTACGGGGTCAGATTGCGGTTAACCGGTGTTACCTGAGACCAAATGCGCACATGTAATTCTGTCGCAACGTCAACCCGGTCTTGGCAAAAGCGCTTGGCCAAGCTCGGTTCCTGCTGTTCCATGCGCCATCATTGAGCCGCTGAGTAACGTGGTCCAAGTAAAAGCGGGCACTGCGAGAACGTGTAGGCCAGACCGGACCCGCCGATCGTCGCTATTGGTCGCCCTTCCTCGCCTCGTCTGGCCCCGGCGGGTGGCGCTCGCATGGAACGTCAGAGACGGGCGCGCTGGCTATGCAAAATCGGCGAATGCGCGGGACTATTCGTCGGTCGGTCCGCACACGGGTGCAGCAGACGGTGTTTCATTCCACGTCGATATTGCACCCGTCGCAGGAAACTCGGCCTCTTGGTGGACCGCGCGCACTCGCCGCGATGCGGCGTTTCACCAAACCGGGTGAGCGGCTGCCAGCGGTCCGCATCCCGGACGCTGCGGTTCGTCGAATTTCGCCAAAATTGCATAGCGAACGAATGTCTGCCGTGATATCGATTGGTCGCTCTCGATGAGCGAACCGGAGCGCGATGGTCTCCTCGCCATGAGATGGCGCAGGATCGCGGCCCGGTCTGGAAAGAAAGCCGTCCGGCGTCCGGTTCGGCATTGTCACGCCACGGCGGTTCTCGTGCCGCGGCCTCAGCGGGCCTATTGTCAGAGGATCGACGCCTTGTGCGCAGGCGCTTGACGGGCCGCCCCGTGCGAGCCATCGCCAGAACGGGGCGCGCGTTGTCCTGCCGCCAGGGTTCGCGCGTCCCCTGTTCATCAATGAACAGGTCATGTGAACAAAGAGGCCCTGCCAATTCGGCGCAGCTTGGCCATCTTCGGAGCGACATGTCGTGCGGTGCGACTGGTGATGACCGCCATGAACCTCGGCATCAGTAAGCTGGAGAAACCTTGCAATGACCGACCTGAACGATGCCGTGCGCGAGCACTATCGCGCGGGCGGTCTGACCGAGCGCCTGAAGACAGCCCTCAGTGTGCTCGGTCCGGAGGACCAGCCGCTGACGCCCCAGCAATTGGGTGCGCTTGACCAGTTTCATACCCGCGGGCTTGCTGCGACCGCCGAGCTGGCCAAGCTGGCAGCGATTACCGCCGCGATGTCGGTACTGGATGTTGGATCGGGCATCGGCGGGCCGGCGCGCTTTCTGGCTGCGACCTGCGGCTGCAGGGTCGTGGGCGTTGACCTCAGCGCGTCGTTCGTCGATGCCGCACGTTATCTGACCGAGCGCACGGGACAGAGCGGGCAGGTGTCGTTTCGGACTGCCAGCGCGCTCGAGCTGCCATTTGACGACGGCGGTTTCGACGTCGTCCTGCTGCAGCATGTGGCAATGAACATCTCCAATCGCGCGCAGCTCTACCGCGAGATCCGACGTGTGCTGAAGTCAGGCGGGAGGTTTGCGACCTTCGATGTCGTGTCCAAAGGCGGCACGCCACGCTATCCCCTCCCATGGGCCCGAATGGAGGCAACGAGCTTTCTCTTGACCGCCGCCGCGACGCGCGCGGTGATTGAGGCGAGCGGTTTCCGGGCGCTGGTATGGCAAGACGACACCGAATCAGCCAAGGCCTGGATCACCCAGCTCGGCGCCTCGGGGCCGCTCCCTTCGCCAAATCTTGGCGTGGTGATGGGGCCGGAGTTCGCCGAACTTGCTGCCAATTTAGGACGAAATCTCCTGGAAGGCCGCCTCGGCATCCTGACCGCGGTCTTTGAAGCCACGTCCGCGGCTGGCTGTTAGAAGGCGTGGTGTCGCCGGCGACGATAGCCCAGAGGCTGGGATGATTGTCACTCTTCTGATCGCGGCCTCTGCGCTCGCCGTCGCTCTCGATGGCCTGGCCGCCCTCGACCCGCAGACCTCGCATCGGACCCATAGCGACGCGTTCGGGGGGCCTGGCAGAGCATGACGCAGAGCCACGCCATCAGGACGTTGCATCATGGGATGGGGTGGGCTCGGAAAAACGCCCCATTGGTTTGCGTATTCAGCGTCTGGGATGTGCTGAAGTCCTCGAGACCGTCGTGTCAAAGCCACAATGAGGCCATCCATGCCTGTCCGGTCTCTTCGCTCTACTGAGGTCAACGTTCCAGAAACGGCTTTCCGGTCCGGCGGGTTCCCCGCCATGGAGCACACGCCGACGCCGAAGGCGGCCTGGCTGATCGTCGCACTCCTCTTCATGTTCATGGTGATCAATTTTGCCGACAAAGCGGTGATTGGGATCGCCGCCATCCCCATCATGCAGGAACTCAGGCTCAGCCCGAGCCAATTCGGGTTGATCGGGTCGTCTTTCTACCTGCTCTTCGCCTTGTCAGCGATCATCACGGGCTTCGTTGCCGATCATGTGCAGACGCGCTGGGTGTTGGCGGGCATGGGGCTTGTTTGGGCGCTCACTCAGTTTCCCATGACGGGAGCGACCGGCTTCGGCACACTGCTCGCCTGCCGGATTGCACTCGGCGCCGGGGAGGGACCGGCCGGTCCGGTGGCACTGCACGCGACGTACAAATGGTTTCCCAACGAACGTCGCACCTTGCCGACCGCTGTCATCGCGCAAGGCGGCGCCTTCGGCATCATCATGGCGGTGCCGCTGCTCAATTGGATCATCATCCGTTATTCGTGGCATTGGGCCTTCGGAGCGCTCGGCGTCGCTGGCCTTGCCTGGACCGCTCTTTGGCTGGCTCTCGGCCGTGAGGGCGGGGTCGCATCCAACGACCCGGCGATTGCGGCGCCGCCATCCCGGCGCGTCAGCTACAGAAAGTTGGTGCTCAACCCGACCATCCTGGCGAGCTGGTGCGCAAGCTTCGGCGCTAATTGGGGCTTGTCGCAGGCGTTGTCCTGGCAAGGTGCCTTTCTGATCAAAGGGCTCGGCCTCACGCAGGCCTCGATCGGCTTATTGGGCCCGCTCCCGGCGGCTGCCAGCGTGATCGCCATGCTTGCCGCCGGCTGGTATTCGCAGCGTCTGCTCGTCGGCGGGTCATCGAGCCGCGTGGCGCGCGGTATGCTGGGCGGCGGCTCAGTTGTGGCGGGCGGCGTCGCGCTGCTGCTTATGCCGCACCTGCCTGGAATAGCCACCAAGATCACGCTGACGACGATCGGGCTCGCATTGCCATCGGTCATCTTGGTGATCAGTAACGCAGTCGTCGCCGAAATCACCCCTCCGGCACAGCGCGGTGCGCTGCTGGCCATTGGCAGTGCCGTCGGAACCTCGGCGGGGCTCCTGGCGCCCTACGTGATGGGCCGCCTCGTCGAGCATGCACCGACCGCACTCGAGGGCTTCACCGGGGGATTCGTCATCTGCGGTGTCATCATGCTCGTCGGCGGTATCATCGGCACGGCGCTGATCAGGCCCGAGCGCGAGGCGATGCAGTGGGCGAGCGAGGTGCCGCAGACGGCCGCCGGGGCTGCCTGAGGCTGCGGCCGGCGATGTGCTGTTGGCAACCTGGGCATCTCTCCGAGGACCGCGCCGCGAGAAGCCCTCCCGCGGCCTGGACCCATTGTCTCGCCAGCGGGCACAGCCGGCGCCCGCGGGGCATCGCTGTTGCGCGCCGCGATTTCATCATGAAATCCGTCGGATGGTCGAACGTGCGTCGTGCGTCCTGGCAAACCGCCAGCATTGGGGTGACCGTCGTCTCCGCACCGGGCTGCAGCAGAGAACCGAGGGAGGCACCGACCGCGCTTGCGGGAGCGCCGCGGGCCGATTCCGGATCTTCGTGACCGAAGAGAGATCCGTCCGTGACACCATGCCAGTCCACTTTCGGGTTCCCGGGGGAACCGATCCGGTCGCGCCCGTGTATGAGAAATGGCCAGGCGCCACAGAACGCTGCGACGCCCGGCGTTAGCGCGTACTCCAGGTTGGTCTTCGCGCGACTGGCATCATGCCCGTCTGACGGGCGCTCTGCCGACCAGCATGCGTTTATTCCACGGC
>JASHQG010000049.1 GCA_030037665.1 Acetobacteraceae bacterium | reverse complement strand
CGAATGGCGGTGTCCGGCTCCGGTGTATTCCATGACCGCGACCACGACGCATCGTTTAACCTTGAATTGGTAGCGATTGACAGCCCGCTACTCCGCCAACCGGCTCCGCACCCGGTGATGTGCGGACTGGCCGATACTTCGCTGGCGGCTGCCAGCCTGCCGGTAACACTCGGTGGTTCGGTGACAGTCTGCGGAGCGGAAGGCTATGATGGCCGGTGTACGCCGGATGTGAAACCGGACGCGTCGAAGCAGAAACCTAGACATATGATATGTGTCGATGCTGAGGGGAAGGGGAACGACCATGAGCGCAGCCACGCCGGTTGGTGGCTTGGACCACACCGTGACCGATCTCGAACGTCAGACCATGTCGCGCGTCGCGCGCCGGCTGCTGCCGTTGCTGATCCTGTGCTACTTCATCGCCTATCTCGACCGCGTCAACGTGGGTTTCGCCGCGCTGACAATGAACAAGGCCCTCGGATTTAGTTCGGCGGTCTATGGCTTCGGCGGCGGCATATTTTTCATCGGCTACTTCATCTTCGAAGTTCCCAGCAACATCCTGTTGAGTAAGGTCGGCGCCCGCATCTGGATCGCCCGCATCCTGATTACCTGGGGCATCATCTCCGGTTTCACCGCAGCCGTTACCGGTCCCTTCTCTTTCTATTCCGTCCGTTTCCTGCTCGGCGTCGCCGAGGCCGGCTTCTTTCCCGGCATTATCCTGTACCTGACCTGGTGGTTCCCGTCGTATTACCGCTCACGCATTACCGGAATCTTCATGGCGGCCATTCCGCTTTCCAATATCCTCGGCTCGCTCGTCTCCGGGGTACTGCTGGGCCTGGACGGCCTGCTCGGGATCGCCGGCTGGCAGTGGTTGTTCATCCTGGAAGCCGTGCCGGCAGTTTTCCTGGGCGTGGTGTTCTGGCTCTACATGACCGACTGGCCGGCCGACGCGCATTGGCTGGAACCAGAGCAGCGCAACTGGCTGATAGCGCGTCTCGAGTCCGAGCGCATGCAACGCGAGGCCATCCGCAGCTACAGCCTGACGCAGGCGTTGCTCAATAAGCGCGTCCTGCTGCTGTCGCTGGTTTATTTCGGTGGCACGTTCTCCGGCTATGGCATCGTGTTATTCCAACCACAGATCGTGCACCGCCTCGCGTCTGGCTTCGGCATGACCGGCGTGATCAATGCCATCCCCTACGTGTTCGGCGCTTGCGCCATGGTGCTGTGGGGAAGGCATTCTGATCGCGCCGGTGAACGCCCGTGGCATGTTGCAATCGCCTATTATGTCGGCGCGATCGGCCTGATTCTGACTGGGCTGGTGACCGATCCGGTGATGACAATGGCCATGCTGGTGATCGCCTCGATGGGTCAGTCCTCCACCGGGCCGACGTTCTGGAGCCTGCCGACGGCGATGCTGTCCGGTGCCGCCGCGGCCGGCGGCATCGCGTTGATCAACGCGCTGGGCAACCTGGGCGGCTTCTTTGGCCCCTACATCTTCGGGCTCATCAAGGACGCGACCCATGGCAGCTTCACCGTCGGGCTGATCGTACTGGCGCTCGGGCCGATCATATCCGGTTCAATCGTGCTCGCGCTGGGGCATGATCGGCGATTGGAGCACATTCCCAGCCGCCAACCTACGGCGGCAGGCTAAGACGAGACGGGCGTCATGACGGGTGCGCGACCGCCTTCGGCCGCGCACCCGTTGTCGTGTCGTCGCTGACGGGGAACAGGCTGCCATGATTGTACAGAGCCTGTCCCGACAAGGCATTTTGGGAACATGACCCTGAAGCCGATTGTGCGGACGATGCGCCAGACAATTCCGGGCCATCCTCGCGCGACCGCGCCTGGGCGTGAGATGAGCGGTCACCCGAGGATCTGCTGGATAGCTCTGCAGCACCCGGCAGCAAGTCGCGGACGTGGCTCCGGGTTACCGCGCGGCGGCATCCACCCGTGCAAACGTCATCCGCCTCGCGGCCAACCGCGCCGTCTACGCGCCGATCGACGCCGCCGCTAACGGCCACCCGCGTTGATCGGCCCCGCCCACGCTATGCTGCCACAAACCCAGTCAGAAGCATTGTGCCTCAAGCCATGGCACAGGCACCGGGCGTCCCGTTTACTCCTGGGGAGCGCCGCGGCATTCCGGGTGATGCCGTAGCTCGGCCCCCGACGTGGTGTAGCAGTACCCAGGCCAGCTCTTGGACGACCCAGTACCGACCGTGTAGCCAGGCTCGTTCTCAAGCTGCTGTTGGGCCGCCGGACTGGTCGGACCGCCGATATGCGCAGCTCCGGTGCCGATGTTGTACCCAGGGCTGTTCATAAGCTGCTGTTGGGTCGCCGGGCTGTTCGGGCCGCCGATGTGTGCCGATCCGGTGCCAACGTTGTACCCAGGGCTGTTCATAAGCTGCTGTTGGACCGCCGGACTGTTCGGGCCGCCGATGGTCGGGCCGTTACTGGTCTGAGCCAAGGCGACACCCGCTGTCATGGCCAGGCCCAAGGCCAGACCGGCAGCGCCCGTGATGCTTCGAATGGTCATGTCTCATGCTCCGCTTGGAGGAATTGCTCTCGTCGTAGGCGTCACGTTTCCCTGGCCTCCAACCAAACACGGTCCCAACTTCCCGGCCCAACAGGTACACCGGTGCCGAGCTGCTCGGACCATGAAACGCTTTATCTTATGGCCATCGGCTGGCAGTGCCGAGTGGACACAGATCAATACCAAGCTGGACCGGCCGTCAAGTTCATCCGAGACGACCATCATTGATGAGCGGGTTAGCCCGGGCGTTCACCGCGTCGCTCAGTCGTCGGGACGATCCGCCAGACCGGGCCGCCGATGGTGATCTCAAAACCAGCGGTCGGTTGCTTGCGTTGGCTGGCCGAACCGGTGGATTTGGCCGGCACGGACGCAAACGCGACAGAGTTGATCGTTGACCAAGCCGTTGAACGATCGCTGATCGACGAACGGCGTGCCAGGGTGGATGCCGTCGGTGGCTGCTTGCACGTGGAATTCGACCCGGCGGCAGCGGTGACGCCGCTCGGGCATTGGCCCGCTTTCGCCGATCGCCTGAGGCAGGGTGGGTGCGCTTCGATGCCTGGGGCGCCGATTGCCCCTGGGGCTGCACCGCCCTGATGCGCCGCAACCGTAATCTGCTCGGGACGCTGCTGTTTTGACCCGGAGCGGACATCCGGAACCGAATTTCGGCAGGCTTTTGTATTAGCTCGCTGCGAGTCCGACCCAAATCGCGGACGGAAGGACGGGATTGGCCCGAAAAATGTTGTCTTCTGGCCCGGAGGTCTGGTGGGGCAACGCGTGGCAAACCATTCTCCGAGGCTGCTTTCCCATCGTTCTGGTTGCATGTCGGGGCAGCTTCTCAGGAACTGACCAGCCGACCGAACCGGCGTCAGAAGCGCGCGACTGCGACAATGATCTGTCGTTCCCCATGGCCATGCCGCTAACAAAATTCCGCCGGCGCGATGAGAAATAGACCGGTCGACCAAAGCATCATTACCGAGCGACATACATCGTGACCGAGCGACTTGCTTGTCAAAGCGAGCGGCAAGAACCATCTGCTCCCGTCACGCGACGAGAGCGAGGTTTCAAGGAAGAGTGAGATGACGGGCAAACGGTCAATCTTGGCAAAACTTCGGGATCTCACTGCCATTGTCTTGGTTGTGGGATTGGTTGTCGGCGTCAGCACCTGGGTGGTTGACGCCCGCCAGCAGCACGCCACAGCCCCACAGTCTTTGTCGACAGAACATTCCGCAGCGAGGACTTCAACGTCCCTGACGGGCTGATCCGACCAGCCCAAGCGCCACGCCGGAATGAGCCACCGGGGCGCCGACTTCGTTGGTTGCTATCGAGCGATGCACCGCTCACCGCGTGTTATCGTCGAAGACAGTCGTGCGGTGACGGCTGCACGCCAGCGGCTTCGCTGACGTGTGGCAGGATCGCTCCTGCGACGCGGATGTCGCGCGCGGCACGCCAGGGGCCGGTCGCTTCTGAGCGAATGTGCCCGAACTGGCGGGTGAGCAACGCAACCTGGCGGCCCTCAGTCGTTCGGCGGAAGATGAGTGATCTGCATCGCGCCGCCGGCAGCCTTCAGCAAACCCTGCTGCGATGGTACGCGCACGAGAGGGGTGGATGTGATCTGTCGACGACCGGCATACACCGGCTCACCTTGCCGTTCGCTCTCAAAATCGCTGTCTCATCGATTGAGCACCTGCGGGCCGCTTACGAACCGGTTGCCACGAACGTAGAATCGTAGCGGGCTCTCGGCTGCCCGTGTGATACCGATCCGTTTGCTGTGCCCGATTTTGCCGGGCGCTCGACCGTCAGATCCGAGCCACAGCGGACCGGCCTGACAAAGGTCGATCCCGTCCAACCGGCGGTCGATCGCCAACGCTGCACTCAGCCGTCCCGGCCCCCGCGCCAGGTCCCGGACGCGTTCGGTGCCACGATTTCGCTGCATGATCGCGAGACCATGTGTTGGCTCGATAGCCCTGATCAAAACGCCCGCACCCACCGAAGGCGCCTCGCTCGAGACGTTGAGCATGAACGAGGTGCCATAGGCGAGATAGATGTATGCATGGCCCCGCTCCAGGAAAAGCGCCCGATTACGTCGTGTGATGCCACGATAGGCATGGCCCGCGGGATCCCCGATGCCATATGCCTCGGTCTCGACGATGCGGCCCGCCGCAACGCCTTCGGCCCATTTCCGCACGAGCATTTTTCCGATGAGAAACCGCGCGAGGCGGACCGTATCGACGGGAAGCTCTGCCCGGTCCAGCAGGCGCAGGCGCGCGATTGTGGTATCGGTGTCAGCCCATTCGCTCGACCAAATGGGCGCGCGAAGGTCCTGGCTCAAATGGATCACCGAAGTATTGGGTCTCTCGGGCCACTCGTCCATCCACGAACTCCATGACGCTCACCGAGTAGGAGGGGCGGCCGTCATACGTGATGACACATTCCGTGACCCAGAGGTCGCCCGCGCCGACGATGCGGCGCACTGTGAAACGCTTTGAGCTTGGCTGCGCGACGCGTGAGGCCTGG
>JASHQG010000361.1 GCA_030037665.1 Acetobacteraceae bacterium | reverse complement strand
GAGTCGCTGACAGTCTTTTCCCGCCCTTTCCGACCAAAACGCTGATGCCGAACGGACCGGACGGATTACGTCCAGTTTCCGGCTGTCGTTACTGCCATGCGCCGGCACTCCTCCATGACAGGCACGTCCCGCAAGCTGCGGCTCACCGGCTCGATGGCGAGGAAGCGAAGCTTCTCGTGCGCGGCGGCTCCCCGGAGATATATGCCCAGTGTCAGGTCGCCGAAAATCAGTGGAAAAGTGCTCGTTCGAGCATTTGCTGCCGTAAAGATTGGACTCCCCCGGTCGGAGATTCCTGAGATTGTGGCAATCTCCGGAATCCGCCAGATCCACAGAACGGTGCGAACTCTCGTCAACCCGCGGCAACTCGCATCTAGGCCAGATAGTTTTGCCCGGGCCGTCTAACATCGGCGATTAACCTTGCCGCATGTGTGGACGGCCCCCTTGGTTCAAGAGTCGTAGCGAGGAAAATGACGTGCGGATCGACTGCGATCATGTGTACGGCCTGTCGGCGCGGTGCGGTGACCGCTGGCCCAGATGGGTTGCGCGATCCAGTCCCAAACAACGTGTCGACCTCGAAGGCCGTTGCTGCAATCGGGTTTTCTGGATCCTCGGCAGCTACGCCTTGGCGACGCCGGCGATGGTGTCGCTCCGGTAGGTCTCGCCGCTATTCATCAGCGCCCAGGCAACGTGGGGCCTTCGTCGACCGGTCACTGGCAAGGCTCGCTCGCCTCGCGTTCAAGCGCGACGAGGAGACCGACGATCACGCCTGGGTATCGACACGGAGCTTAGCTCGGAAGGAAAATCTGAGCTCTTACGACGCAGGTTACCTCGAGCTTGCTATAGGCAGGCCTATGTCGTTGGCATCCTGCGACCAGGCGCTGCTTGCCGCTGCCGCCCATGTACAACGGGGAAGAGGTGTGATGGTGTGCAATACGCCAGCCCGCTTCGTTACGCCTCGGACAGAACCTGTCGCGCTTCCCAAAGCCTACCGGCGTGCCAGCCGGTCGGTTGGTTCCACTCAAGCGAGTATAGCCCTGATACACCGCCAAGCCGGTCTCGACGGTTAACGAGCCTTCGCGCGATTCCAGTGTGACCGACCCATCCCAGCTGTCGAGCCAAGACTGTGTCTCGGCTCGGTCGATGCCACAATGCGAAAGGGGCGGAGCTACGTCGCAAACCACGGCGGTTGGGGTATAGCAAGCGGCGATCCACTCGTATCCTTGTCTCGATGTGCAGGCCGTAGACGCTCCAGCAAAGTTAGGATCCCGCATTCGTCGGCCGCAGCTCGTGCAGTTACGCAAGCAGTGGTCATGGTCGCGCCTCCTTGTTTCCACAAAGCTTCCGGCGGTCTCAAACTTTGAGAGGAACGTAAATGTCGAACCCACCCTCTCCCGTGCGCGGATTGAAGTCTGGCCCGTAACGCTCGAAAATCGGCGCGGCCGCAGCTTGACGACCCGATTTTGGCAACCAGTCCGAAAAGATCGCCCGCATGATGCCGTGGATATCGGTGATGTGGCCTCCGTGATGAAAGATCGCATAATGGTTGGAAGGCACTTCGCATGCGCTAAACCCTGGCGGTAAGTCAGATAGTGACAGCACTTCAACCCCGCAGAGATAATCGAAGGAGTCACCGCCTGTGTTGTAGCAGACGCCGTACGCTACCCCCGAGACCTCGCCTGGAATCGAGCCTATATGTGGTCCGAAACTTTGCCACAGCCCGGGGATGCCGGCCGTATGCTGCGTTGAGAAGCGGCGGCCGAAGCCTGCCACCTTGAACGCACTACGGTCGCCGAAGCGCGGCATAAGCCCGGGACGCCTTTCATCGTTGCTCATGTCAATGGCCTCCGTCAGAGCGGGGTGATGATGGCCGCAGCGGACGTCGGCGGGCGTGAATCCGAAGTGGCCACGAAATGCACGCGAGAATGCCTCGTGTGAGCCGTAACCGACCGAGAGGGCAACGTCCAGAATGCTTGGAGCGCCTCGTTGTAACCGTCTGAAGGCTTCGCTCAGGCGCCGCGCCCGAGCGTAAGCCAGCACGGTGCGTCCTGTGCTCGCAACGAACGCACGAGTTAGCGCGAATTTTGAAAGCCCTGCGTTCCGGGCGATGTCGTCAAGCGACATCGCCACGTTCAGGTGGCTTTCGACGTACCAAATGGTCCTCTCGACGGGTCGCATGACGTCCTTGCGGCGAGCATTATCGCACGAGCTGAAGATTGGCCGCTTGATCGAAATTGCGCGGAGACGCAGTTTGCCATGGCGATCGTTCAGAGTTGCAATTCGTGGGACCAATGCACTGTGGCAATAATGCATCGCGTCAATTCCGCGCGCCGTCAGCGCACGCTGTAGCTGTTGGATACACCTGTGGGCAGCAGGACGGAACATGCGGTCAAACTCCCGTACGGTCATGGGACCCCACCATCTTGCAGTGCCACGCGTTGGCCGGTCTCAGAAAATGGATACCGGTTCAGCACCAATCGTTTCGTAGGATGATATTGGCCTCGCCCCTGAGAACTTCTGTTCCACCCGTCAACCGCCGGACTGGCCGAGCCGGGGCCTTAGCATCACGATGCGAATGAATAGACGGGCTAAGACAATACTGATCGCACCGATAACGCGCTGCGTCCAGTCCAGCGGCGAAAAGATGTCCATCGACCCAACGCGATGGCTCATCTTCATCGCCTGGTCGAGCGACTGAATTCCAACCGACAATATGACGATCGCCGCAATCAGGACGATCAGTAATCCCACCGTGATATGCATGTCCGATGTTCCGGCCGCTAGCTATGTCAGGTGATCGGGGGAGAAGGCGGGCGTAGTGCAGCGTGCTGGAGAGTGATTGCGCGGGCTCGGGACATCCGATTCTTGTGATTGATCGAGGGGGGCATTCCCAGACTGGCGACGCAAACCTGAGCAACTAAGGCGTTTGATCCTTCGCCGGTGTAGGGAGCGTCCGCTTTCGTCATCGAGCCATGGGAAGCCGTGTGGCGATGATGGGTCGATCCCGGCGACGTGACAGGTCGGTGGGTAGGCCCTCCTTAAATCTTCCGATTACACAATCGGATGAGCTGCCGGATTTCTGCCAGCCGGTGTAAGCTGCTCGCACCGTGACTGGGCGGGTAGGAAGATCGCATGCAGGACGGTATACTAGGGGGGCGCGGCCGCCACGGCAGTCGACTGGGACCAGCTGACGGCGCTGGTTGACGAGGCATTGGCAAAGCAGCGCACCAGGCTCGGCAAGATCAACATCATCATCGTCTCCGGCCGCACCGGTGTCGGCAAATCCACGCTCGTCAACGCGGTCTTCGGTACCGACTTCGCCCGCACCGCCACGGGCCGCCGCGTCACCCGGCTCGCGGTCTGGTACGAACGCGACAACCACCCGCTGCGCATCCGCGACACCAAGGGTCTCGAAATGGCCGCCTATGAGGAAACCTGGGCGGCCCTGAAGACGGAAGTTGAAAATGGCCGCACTGACCCTAACCCGACCAAGCACATCCATATGGGCTGGGTCTGCGTCCAGGAGCCCGCACTGCTACTAGGCCGCCGCCTTGTCCATTGCTCCCAGAATAGCGTCAAACCGTTCTTTTAATTCGGCCCGCCAACTCGCGCCAGAATGCGTGAATACATAAAGCTCCTCCTCGCGGATTGCCGTCAGAACTTGAGCAGCGACATCGGAAGGGTCGAGGCCTGACCGTCCGAGTTCGGCGAGCTGCGCGACTAGCTTGCCCGCCGGGCTTGAGGGGTCCGGTGTCTGCGTCGCGCCGTAGCGCTGCGGCCGATTGCGCCCACTCTCCCAGATGCGGGTTCGCACAAACCCAGGACAGAGCACGGTCACTCCGATGCCAAGCGGCTTGAGCTGCGTCGCTAGCCCCTCCGACATGTTGACCACCGCGAACTTGCTTGCCGAATACGGGCTGAATCCGAGCCCGCTGTTCATCCCGGCCATCGACGCGGTGTTGACGATGTGGCCGCCTTCGCCGTGAGCGCGGATGTGTGGAAGAAACGCACGGATGCCATGAACAACCCCCATCAGGTTTACGTCGAGCACCCATCGCCAGGTATCGAGCGAGATGTCGTCGATGCCGCTGCCGCCGCTGACACCGGCATTGTTGCAGACCACATGAACATTCCCGAATGCCTCGTACGAAGCCTTGGCCGCACGTTCGACGCTGGCAGCGTCGGCAACATCGCAGACAACGCCGCGCACATCCGACCCTGAATCGTGTAGGGTTTTGACGGCGGCCGCCAAGGCGTCCGTCTCGACATCGGCGAGCATCACTTTCATTCCCGCCGCCCCGAATGCCCGGCTCAGCGCGAACCCTATGCCGCTCGCCCCGCCAGTAACGAATGCCGTCTTGCCAGAAAGATCTTGCATGGAACCCTGATGCCTTAAGATTGACCGGTGGTTTTCGTCTTCCCTCGTTGTCTCAATTGAACCCTATTTGCC
>JASHQG010000360.1 GCA_030037665.1 Acetobacteraceae bacterium | reverse complement strand
TTGGGGCCTTCGACGATGGCATCGACCGGGCAGGCTTCCTCGCATAGGCCGCAGTAGATGCACTTGGTCATGTCGATGTCATAGCGCGTGGTTCGGCGGCTGCCGTCCTCACGCGGTTCGGCCTCGATGGTGATGGCCTGGGCGGGGCAGATCGCCTCGCAGAGCTTGCAGGCGATGCAGCGTTCCTCGCCGTTCGGGTAGCGGCGCAGCGCATGCTCGCCCTTGAAGCGTGGGCTGATCGGGCCTTTTTCGTACGGGTAGTTGATGGTTGCTTTGGGGCGGAAAAAATAGCGCAGCGTCAGGCCCATGCCGGCGAACAGTTCGCCAAGCAGCATACGGCGTGCGGCGCGGTCGAGAAAGGCCATTCAGAAGACTCCTTCTCGCTGGGGTGTCGGAGCGTCCCCTTCCCCCTTGCGGGGGAGGGTCGGGATGCGAGAGCCATCGGGGCGATGCCTCGGTGCGACTTCCCACGCCGTCCGTCCATCCCGAGCGAGGAGGGGGGGACGTTCCATCTTACGCATTTGGCAACCACCCGAATGCCATCAGCGCCCCGGCGGTGATGACCAGCCAGGCGAGAGACAGCGGCAGAAACACCTTCCAACCCAGGCGCATCAGCTGGTCGTAGCGATAACGCGGGAACGTGGCGCGCGCCCACAGGAAGAACCAAAGGCAGACGCAGACCTTGAGAACGAACCAGATGACGCCCGGAATCCAGGTGAACGGCGCGATGGGAAAGAGCGGCAGCCAGCCACCCAGAAACAGAATGGTGGTCAGGCCGCTCATCAGAAACATGTTGGCGTATTCACCCAGGAAAAACAGCCCGAAGCTCATTGCGCTGTATTCGACGAAGAAGCCGGCGACGATCTCACTTTCGCCCTCCGGCAAGTCGAACGGCGCGCGGTTGGTTTCCGCGAGCGTCGATATGAAGAAGACGACGAACATCGGCAGCAACGAGAAGCAGTACCAGGCCGGGATGAAGCCGAACCAGTAGTGGTGTTGCGAGCGCACGATGTCGGACAGGTTCAACGTGCCGGCACACAGCAGGACGGAGACCAGCACGAATCCCATCGACACCTCGTAGCTGACCATCTGGGCAGCGGAACGCAGGGCGCCGAGGAACGCGTATTTTGAATTCGACGCCCAGCCGGCGATGATGATGCCATAGACGCCAAGCGAAGAGATGGCGAACAGATAGAGAATGCCGACGTTGATGTCGGCAATGGCCCAACCGTCATTCAACGGGATCACTGCCCAGGCGATCATCGCCAGGCCGAACGTCAGCATCGGCGCGATGAGAAACAGAAAACGGTTCGACCCCGCTGGGATGATCGTCTCCTTCATCAGCATTTTCAGCGCGTCAGCGAAGGGCTGCATCAAACCGAATGGGCCGACGACGTTGGGGCCTTTGCGCAACTGCATTGCCGCGAGGACCTTGCGTTCCGCATAGGTCAGATAGGCGACGCCGATCAGCAGCGGCACGAGCAGCGCGAGCGCCTTGCCGACGGTGAGGATCAAGAAGCCGATGTTGGTGTCGAAGAAGAATTGGTGCATGGCCTGCTACTCCGCGGCCGCCAGGGCGGCGGGAGCGAAGGTTGACGTGCATGCGGCCATGGTAGGGCTGGCGCGGCTGATGGGATCGGTCTGGTAGTAATTGGCAATGGCGGGGGTGAGGGGCGCGTCGCTCAGCGCAGCGGGATCGCCGGCCGGCGCGGTCAGGTCGGAGCACCCGAAGCGGGGTAGGAACTCGACCCGGCTGAATACCGGGTTCACCTCCGTCATGTGCTCGCGCAACGCGTCGAGCGTGTTGTAGGGCAGCGTCTTGCCGATCATCTCGCTGAAGGCACGGATGATCGTCCAGTCTTCGCGCGCTTCGCCGGGCGGGTAGATCGCGAGCGCGCCGCGCTGCACGCGGCCCTCGGTGTTGACGTAGGTCCCGTGCTTTTCCGTGTAAGCCGCACCCGGAAGGATCACGTCGGCGCGGTGCGCACCGCGGTCGCCGTGGTGACCCTGATACACCACGAATGTCTCGCGGCCGACGCGTGCGGTATCAAATTCATCGGCGCCGAGCAGCCAGAGGAAATCGACGCCTCCATCCAGCATCCGAGCGAGATCGCGTCCCTGCGCGCCCGGCACGAAGCCGAGATCCAGCGCGCCCACGCGTGCGGCGGCAGTGTGCAGCACGTTGAACCCGTGCCACGTCGGCGTCAGCGCGCCGATTTCCGCGGCGAGGCGCCAGCAGGCGGCGAGAACCGCAGCACCGTCGGGGCGGGCCAGCGCGGCCTGGCCGACAATGATCATGGGACACTTGGCGTCGCGCAGCTGGCGGGCAATGTCGCTGCTACCGTCGCGCAGCGCCGTCAGCGCCGATGGGGCGTTGCCGATGTGCTGCGTCGCATAGGTTAGGTCGGTCTCGTCGCCGATCAGGCCGATCGGCATGTCCGAAGCAAGCCAGCGCTTGCGGATGCGCGCATTCAGCACCGGAGCTTCCGTGCGCGGATTGCTGCCGACGATCAAGAGAGCATCGGCTTCCTCGATACCGGCGATGCTACTGTTGAAGCAGTAGAAGTCGCGACGCGTCGCATCGAGACGCGCACCGTCCTGACGGCAATCAAGATTGGTCGAGCCGAGTGACGTGATGAGCTCTTTGAGCGCCAGCATGCTTTCCGCGTCGCACAGGTCACCGGCGACGGCACCGATACGCTCGCCGGAGAGACCGCGCAGTTTTTCGGCGACTGCGGTGAAAGCCTCGCTCCAGCTGGCTTCGTGCAGTTTGCCGTCGCGGCGCATCCAGGGGCGGTCGAGGCGGCGGCGCTTCAGACCATCGAGCGCGAAGCGAGACTTGTCCCCCAGCCACTCCTCGTTCACGTCTTCATTCAGTCGTGGCAGGATGCGCAGAACTTCGGGACCGCGCGCATCGACGCGGATGTTGGTTCCGACTGCGTCCAGCACGTCGACGCTGTCGACTTTCGACAGTTCCCAGGGACGCGCGACGAACGCGTAAGGCTTGGAGGTCAGCGCGCCCACCGGACACAGATCGATGATATTGCCGGAAAGCTCTGATCCCAGGGCTTTCTCGACATAGGTGCCGACTTCCATGTGCTCGCCGCGGTTGGTGGCGCCAAGCTCCGGCACGCCAGCGATCTCGGTGATGAAGCGAATGCAGCGCGTGCAGTGGATACAGCGCGTCATCACCGTCTTCACCAGCGGGCCCAGGTCCTTGTCCTTCACCGCGCGCTTGTTCTCCGCGTAGCGCGAGTGGTCCATGCCATAGCCCATGGCCTGGTCCTGCAGATCACACTCGCCACCCTGGTCGCAGATCGGGCAGTCGAGCGGGTGGTTGATCAACAGGAATTCCATGACGCCGCGGCGGCCGTTGCGGACCATCGGGGAGTCGGTGTGCACCACCATGCCGTCGGCGACGGGATAAGTGCAGGAGGAGATGGGTTTCGGGGGGGTCTTCTCGATCTCCACGAGGCACATACGGCAGTTGCCGGCGATGGACAGGCGCTCATGATAGCAGAAGCGGGGGATCTCGACGCCTGCGGCCTCGCAGGCCTGCAGAACGGACGAGCCGTTGGGGACCTCAACCTCGATGCCGTCGATGGTGAGCTTGGCCATCAGTGCGAGCCTTCCAGTCGTATACCTCGCCCGCCGTGTCGGAGAGGTCGGCGCGCATTGCGCGCCGGGTGGGGGCGGGATGGAATGCAGCCGTCGTACCGCAGGCCCCTTGCCTCGCCCTTTGCGCCGACTCCTGCTGCGGAGCGGGAGGGGTGGATGGGCCTTTTCATCGTCCTACTCCGCGGCCATGCGTGTCGGCGCACCGGCGCGCGCCTTGTATGCCGCGATCCGTTCTTCCATCTGCGGGCGGAAGTGCCGGATCAGTCCTTGGATCGGCCAGGCTGCCGCGTCGCCCAGCGCGCAAATCGTGTGCCCTTCGACCTGTCGCGTCACCTGCTCCAGCGTGTCGATTTCAGACACCTCCGCACGGCCTTCGACCATCCGGGTCATCACACGCCACATCCAACCGGTGCCTTCGCGGCACGGCGTGCACTGGCCACAGCTTTCGTGCATGTAGAATTTCGACAGTCGGGCGATCGCCCTGATCACGTCAGTCGACTTGTCCATTACGATGACAGCCGCCGTGCCAAGTCCACTGCGCACGTTGCGCAGTGAGTCGAAATCCATCAGCACGTCATCGCAGACCGACTTGGGAATGATGGGCACCGAGGCGCCGCCAGGAATCACCGCCTGTAGATTGTCCCAGCCGCCGCGCACGCCCCCGGCGTATTTCTCGATCAACTCGCGCAGCGGGATGCCAAGCTCCTCCTCGACATTGCATGGTGTGTTCACGTGGCCGGAGATACAGAACACTTTCGGACCGGTGTTGTTCTGCCGGCCGAGCGAATTGAACCACGCGGCGCCACGCCGCATGATTGTCGGCGCCACGGCGATGCTCTCGACGTTGTTCACGGTGGACGGGCACCCATACAGCCCGACGGCGGCAGGGAAGGGCGGCTTCAGCCGCGGCATGCCCTTCTTGCCTTCCAGGCTTTCGAGCAGGCCCGTCTCCTCGCCGCAGATGTACGCGCCCGCGCCGCGGTGCAGGAACACGTCAAAGTCGTAGCCCGAACCGCAGGCGTTCCTGCCGATCAGACCGGCGGCGTAGGCCTCGTCGATGGCCGCCTGCAGCACCAGAGACTCGTTGTAGAACTCGCCGCGGATGTAGATGTAGGCGGCGCAGGCGCCCATGGCGAAGCCGGCCACCAGGCAGCCCTCGATCAGCTTATGCGGATCGTGACGGATGATGTCACGATCCTTGCACGTGCCAGGTTCGGACTCGTCAGCGTTGACGATCAGATAGCACGGCCTGTCGGACTGCTTCGGCATGAACGACCACTTTAGCCCGGTGGGGAATCCGGCGCCGCCACGGCCACGTAAGCCCGACGTCTTGACCTCGTTGACGATGGCGTCGCGACCCTTTTCCAGGATCGCCTTGGTGTTGTCCCAGTCACCGCGCGAGCGCGCGCCTGTCAGCATCGGATCGTACAGGCCATAGAGATTGGTGAAGATGCGGTCCTGATCTTTCAGCATCTCTCACTCCCCCGGCGCGAACTGCAGGGTGGTCAGGGTATTGGGGCCACCATCGGGTGCGGATGTCTGCCGGCCGGTCATCGACCCCGGACTCGGGCGCTCACCACGGCGCAGCGCATCCAGCAACTGTTTGGTGCGGTCGACGTCCATATCCTCGTAGAAGTCGTCGTCCACCTGCAGAATCGGCGCATTGACGCAGGCCCCGAGGCACTCAACCTCGGTCATGGTGAACATGCCGTCAGCGCTGGTCTGGCCAAATTCGGTGATGCCCGTCGCTTCCTTGCAGGCCTGCACGATTGCGTCCGAGCCGCGCAGCCAACACGGTGTGGTGGTGCAGACCTGCAAATGGAATTTTCCGACAGGCTTCGTATTGAACATGAAGTAGAATGTGGCGACTTCGTAAACCCGGATCGGCGCCATATCCAGCCGGCTCGCCACCGCATCCATGCCCGCCAGCGGCACCCAGGCGCTACCGGTCTGCCGCTTCATCTGCTTCTGCACCAGCCACAGCAGCGGAATCACTGCGCTCGCCTGCTTCCCCGCTGGATA
Source organism: Acetobacteraceae bacterium (assembly GCA_030037665.1). GTDB lineage: Bacteria > Pseudomonadota > Alphaproteobacteria > Acetobacterales > Acetobacteraceae > JASHVB01. The sequence continues at coordinate 18,462 of JASHQG010000360.1, read as the reverse complement.
GCGCGCGACGATCCGGTTGATCTCGGCTTCGCTCTCCGCATCGAAGCCGAAGTGCTTCGGTTGCTCCAATGTAGCGTCGCTGCTGTCGGCCATGATTTACCTGTCGATCTCGCCGAACACGATATCGATCGAACCGATGATCGCCACCGCGTCCGCCAGCATGTGGCGCTTCGCCATCTTGTCCACCGCCTGCAGGAACGCGAAGCCAGTCGGCCGGATCTTGCAGCGGTATGGCCTGTTGGTGCCGTCCGCCACGAGGTAGACACCGAACTCGCCCTTGGGGCTTTCCGTCGCGGTGTAGGTTGCGCCGGGCGGTACGTGATAACCTTCGGTGTACAGCTTGAAGTGGTGGATCAGCGCTTCCATCGACCGCTTCATCTCGCCGCGCTGAGGCGGCGAGAACTTGCGATCCTGCACCTTGATCGGACCGGGCTGCATCCTCGCCAGGCACTGCTTGATAATCTTCACGCTCTCACGCATCTCGGACAGGCGTACGAGATAGCGGTCATAGCAGTCGCCGTTGCGGCCGACGGGCACCTGGAAGTCGACTTCCGAATACTTGTCGTACGGCTGCGCGCGGCGCAGGTCCCACGGCACGCCTGACGCGCGCAGCGGCGGGCCGGTGAAGCCCCACGCGAGCGCTTCCTCGGCGCTCATCACCCCTATATCGACGGTGCGCTGCATCCAGATGCGGTTGGTGGTCAACAGCTCACTGAGTTCATCGACGAATTTCGGAAACATCTCCGCCCATTCGGCGATGCGCGCCTCGAGACCGGCCGGAAGGTCACGCGAAACGCCCCCGGGACGGAAATAGTTCGAATGAAGCCGCGCGCCTGACGCGGCTTCGTAAAACTCCATCAGCTTCTCGCGTTCTTCGAAACCCCACAGGCTGGGCGTGATCGCGCCGACATCGAGCGCATACGTCGTGACGTTGAGCAGATGGTTCAGCACCCGCGTGATCTCGGCGAACAACACGCGGATCCACTGCGCGCGCTCGGGTGCCTGGATATCCAGCAGCTTCTCGACTGCCAGCGCGAATGTGTGCTCTTCGCACATCGGCGACACGTAATCGAGCCGATCGAAATACGGCACGTTCTGCATATACGTGCGGTATTCCATCAGTTTCTCGGTGCCGCGATGGAGCAGGCCGATATGTGGATCGGCGCGCTCCACCACCTCGCCGTCGAGTTCCATGATCAGGCGCAGAACGCCGTGAGCTGCGGGATGCTGCGGACCGAAATTGATCGTCTGGCTGTCCAGCTCGATGGTCCTGCTGGTCGTGGGCACAGTTTCGTTGTCGGGCGTCCCGCTCATGACTTCGCTTCGCTTGGCGGCGGCGCATTCCGCGTCGCACGCTCGGTGTGTACCTTCTCATCGCCCGGGAGCGTCGTGATGCCCTCCCAGGGCGAGAGGAAATCAAAGCTGCGCCAATCCTGCGTCAGCTGCACTGGCTCGTACACGACGGCCTTGCGATCTTCGTCGTAACGCACTTCCACATAGCCGGTCAGCGGGAAGTCCTTGCGCAACGGATGACCTTCAAAGCCGTAGTCGGTGAGGATGCGTCGCAGGTCAGGCTGGCCGGAAAACACGATGCCAAACAGATCCCACGCCTCACGCTCCCACCACGTCGCGCAGGGCCAAATCGTGTGCACCGACGGCACCGCATGCGTTTCGTCGGTTGTCACGATGACGCGCAACCGCTGGTTCAGCGAGACGGACAGAAGATTATAGACGACATCGAACCGCTCGGCCCGCTCCGGCCAATCCACCCCGCAGATGTCCATCACCTGCTCGAACGCGAAGCGCGGATCATCACGCAGCGTCGCCATGACAGCGAGTAGCGAATCACGATCAGCATTGATGACGGTCTCACCGAACTCGGAACGGGCGTCGCGCACACCAGGCAGCGCCGCCAAGGCTTCGGTGAGACCTTCAGCCACGGCGGATCGTCCCCGTACGGCGGATCTTCTTCTGCAATTGCATAATGCCGTAAACCAGCGCCTCCGCGGTCGGCGGGCAGCCGGGCACATACACGTCCACTGGCACGACGCGATCGCAGCCGCGCACCACCGAATAGGAGTAGTGGTAATAGCCGCCGCCGTTGGCGCAGCTTCCCATGCTGATCACCCAGCGCGGCTCCGGCATCTGGTCATAGACTTTGCGCAGCGCCGGCGCCATCTTATTGGTGAGCGTACCGGCGACGATCATGACGTCGCTCTGGCGTGGGCTGGCGCGCGGGATCGTACCGAAGCGGTCGAGATCGTAACGCGGCATGTAAGCGTGAATCATCTCCACCGCACAGCAGGCCAGGCCGAAGGTCATCGGCCACAGGCTGCCGGTGCGTGCCCAGTTCACGACCTTATCAATATTGGCAACGATAAAGCCCTTGCTGGCGATTTCGCCGGTGATGCCTTTCACCACCGCATCCTGCTCTGGCCCCGGCGGCAGTGTCTGCCGGTTCCAGGCTACCGTCGTGTCTCCGCTCATGCGGCTACTCCCACTCCAGCGCGCCCTTGCACCACTCATAGATGAAGCCGACGGTGAGAACCGCAAGGAACCCGATCATTGACCAGAAGCCGAATGCGCCGATCCCTTTCAGGGCCACCGCCCAGGGAAACAGGAACGCGACTTCCAGGTCGAAGATGATGAACAGGATAGCGACCAGGTAATATCGTACGTCGAAGCGGCGGCGCGCGTCGTCGAACGCCTCGAAGCCGCATTCATAGGCGGAGACTTTTTCGGGATATGGTTTTTGCCACGCAAATGCGAGCGAGAGGCCGACCATCGCCACGGCGATGCCGCCGGCAATGACCAGGAACACCAGCACAGGCAGGTATCCGTAGAGGACAGGTTGCATGGCAATTCCGCTTCGGTCAGGACTGAGGTCGCCGCGGTAGCCTGGTACCAGAACGGCGCATGCGCGGACATTACCCCTTCGTTCCCGGTCCGGCCATAGGGCCGGGCCATCGCGCCGCCCGGATTGCGTGGACTCCAGACAGTCCGTGGCCGATCAGGAGGCGTCCCGGCTGCGCTGGCGCGAGTGACGGGGCTCGAACCCGCGACCTTCGGCGTGACAGGCCGACGCTCTAACCAACTGAGCTACACCCGCACAGGCAGGGGGGAGCGTGTAAGCTGGGGGTAAAGGACCGTCAAGGGCGGGACGCAGCTAATTGCGCGCGCAAGGTTCGCGACAGAATGCCCGCGCTCACGCAATCTCGGAAGAAGTATCTGCCCGCCCTCGTGATCGCGCTCGGCGACGACATGGCGTCCCACCGGAAGCCTGCGCAGGCCCGCTCGCAAATCATTCCGGCCATGTCCACTGAGCGGCCCCGCGGGGAGGAGATGAAACCGGGCCGTGATCGCATTGATCCGCCATTCGGCTCCTGTTTGCGGGTTCCGGACGATGGCGCCTCCGACGCTTGGCTTCGGGAGCCGAAGGCGCAGAAATTTTCCTGCCATGCTCGGCCCATCGTCGCGCGCCAACGATGGTTCCGCTGGATCGATTGGTTCCCTCAGATCGGTTCAATCGTTCATCGGTTCGACCCGCAATCGCCACCGCTCGTTGCAGCCGTCTTACCGGAGTTCCGGACGGGCCAGCACCTCCGGCCGAACCAATGACGTCGAGGTCTTCCGAGATGGGGTCGGCTGCGGCCCCGGCGTCGGGTTGCCCAACCGAAGTCCGGTTGGGCGCTGAGGCGACTGGTGGGCGGTGACGGTTTCGAACCGCCGACCCTCTCGGTGTAAACGAGATGCTCTACCGCTGAGCTAACCGCCCAAAAAGTCTCCGGTCACCAGTCTCTGATTGCCGGGGTTTGATTGCCAGAGTTTCGTTTGCCGGTCCGACGGCTGACGACCGCCGGTGGCAGGCCTATTGCACCGCGTCCTTCAGGCCCTTTCCGGCCTTGAACCGCACGGTGGTGGACGCCGGAATCGCCATCTCCTCGCCGGTCCGCGGGTTCCGCCCCGTGCCGGCCTTCCGTTGCGCCGTGGCGAAGGTGCCGAAGCCCACCAGGCGCACCTCATCCTGCTTCTTCAGTGCCGCCTCGATCGCGCCGAACACAGCGTCAACCACCTCCCCAGCTTTCGCCCGCGACAGGTCCGTCTGTTCTGCGACGGCGGCGATGAGATCCATCTTGTTCACTGCGCAGTCCCCTCTCTTCAAGTGGAACGCTCGTAACAGAAATCCGGCACGGATCGTCTCCGGCCGGAGCACATCAGCCGGACACTAAATGCCCGGTTTCCGTCGCGTCAATGAGAGGAAACGGCCCGCCGGGGGTTCCAGGCGGGCCGTTGGATCACGGTTGCATCAGTGTGTCAGCGAAGCCGCCACGGGGTCCACCGGCGGGCCGGGCGGCGGGACCGGAGGTTCCGTCGGCTCTTCCCACTCGATCGCCTCGGGCCGGCGCACCAGCGCCTGGGCGATCACCTCGTCCACGTCGGATACCGGCACCAGCTTCAGGTGCTTCTTCACGTTGTCCGGGATTTCCGCCAAGTCCTTCTCGTTCTCCTTCGGGATGAACACGGTGGTGATCCCGGCCCGCAAAGCGGCCAGCAGCTTCTCCTTCAGCCCGCCGATCGGCAGCACCCGGCCGCGTAACGTGATCTCACCGGTCATGGCGACGTCGCGCCGCACCGGGATGCCGGTCAGCACCGATACCAGCGAAGTGGCCATAGCGACGCCGGCCGATGGGCCGTCCTTCGGCGTGGCGCCTTCCGGCACGTGCACGTGGAGATCGCGCTTCTCGAACACGGTCGGCTTGATGCCGAACTTTATCGAGCGGCTGCGCACGTAGCTGAGGGCCGCGGAGACGCTTTCCTGCATCACGTCGCCCAGCTTGCCGGTCTGCTTGATGTTGCCCTTGCCAGGCAGCAGCACCGATTCGATGGTCAGGATCTCGCCGCCGACCTCGGTCCAGGCCAGGCCGGTGACGACGCCAACCATGTCCTCGGCCTCGGTCTCGCCAAAGCGGAATTTCCGGACACCCGCGTATTTTTCCACATTCTTCCGGGTGATCGTCACCTTCCTGGTCTGCTTGGTGACGATCTCCTTCACCGACTTGCGGGCTAGGTTGGCGATTTCGCGCTCCAGGTTCCGCACCCCGGCTTCGCGTGTGTAGTAGCGGATCAGGTCGCGAAGCGCGTCGTCCGAGATGCTCCACTCGTCCTTCTTCAGGCCGTGTGCTTCCGACTGCTTGGCGATCAAGTGGCGCTTGGCAATTTCCACCTTCTCATCCTCGGTGTAGCCGGGGATGCGTATGATCTCCATGCGGTCCATCAGTGGCTGCGGCATGCGCAGGCTGTTCGCCGTGGTGACGAACATTACGTCAGAGAGGTCGTAATCGACCTCCAGGTAGTGGTCGTTGAAGGTGGAGTTCTGCTCCGGGTCCAGCACCTCCAGGAGTGCCGACGACGGATCGCCCCGCCAGTCTGCGCCCAGCTTATCCACTTCGTCGAGCAGGAATAACGGGTTGGACGTCTTCGCTTTCTTCATGCCCTGGATGATTTTGCCGGGCATCGAGCCGATGTAAGTGCGCCGGTGGCCGCGGATTTCCGCTTCGTCCCGCACGCCGCCGAGCGACATGCGCACAAAGTTCCGCCCTGTCGCCCGCGCGATAGACTTGCCAAGCGACGTTTTACCGACGCCGGGCGGCCCCACCAGGCACAGGATCGGTCCGCGCACTTTAGGGCTGCGCGCCTGCACGGCCAGGTACTCGATGATCCGTTCCTTCACCTTGTCCAGGCCGTAGTGGTCCGCTTCCAGTACCTTCTCTGCCGCGACCACGTCGTTGCGGATCCTGCTGCGCTTCTTCCAGGGGATGGACAACACCCAGTCGAGGTAGTTGCGCACGACCGTCGCCTCCGCGCTCATCGGGCTCATGGTTTTGAGCTTCTTCAGCTCCTGCATGGCCTTCTCGCGGGCTTCCTTGGAGAAGCGGGTCTTCTTGATGCGGGCTTCGAGTTCGGCGTTTTCGTCTTTGCCGTCCTCGCCCTCGCCCAGCTCCTTCTGGATCGCCTTCAACTGCTCGTTCAGGTAGTACTCGCGCTGCGTCTTCTCCATCTGCCGCTTCACGCGGTTGCGGATGCGCTTTTCCACCTGCAGCACACCGATCTCGGACTCCATGTGTCCGAAGACCTTTTCCAGCCGCTCGCTGACCTTGGCGATCTCCAGCAGTTCCTGCTTTTCGGCGATCTTCAGGTTCAGGTGGCTGGCGACCGTATCAGCCAGCTTCGACGGTTCCTCGATCTGGTTCAGTGAAACCAGGACCTCGGGGGCGATCTTCTTGTTGAGCTTGATATATTGTTCGAATTGCGTGACCACCGTACGGCCGAGCGCTTCCAACTCCTTGGCCTCACCGACCTGGTCGGGCATTGGCGCGGTGAACGCCTCGAAATAGTGCTCCGTCTCCTTGAATGCGGCGATCTTCGCGCGCCGCCCTCCCTCGACCAGCACCTTCACGGTGCCGTCCGGCAGCTTCAGCAACTGGAGAATGGTGGAGACCGTGCCGACGCGGTAAATGTCGTCGGCCGACGGGTCGTCCTGCGCCGCGTTCTTCTGGGCCACGAGCAGAATCTGCTTGTCGTCCTTCATCACCGCTTCCAGCGCACGGACGGATTTCTCCCGCCCGACGAACAGCGGTACGATCATATGGGGAAATACGACGATATCGCGCAGAGGCAGCACGGGCATCAGGTCGCCCCGAACCGGCACCGCTGGGGTAGGGTCGTCGGGACGCTCCGGGCTATCCGGCACCGGCCGATCGGACTCCGTCATGATTGACCTCCTTCTGGACAGTCGGCGCAGGATCCGCCCAACCGCGGCACGGACGACGCCTTTCCGGACTTAATATACCGGTTGATTAAGGCGGCATATCGGCGGCCGGGCCCTGCGACGCAAGCCCTTGAAATGTGTGATCGGCGTTCCGTGTGGGACGGAACGCGACTGCCTGCGCCTCCCACTCAGGCAGTACTCTCGGCCCGCTCCTTCCCATAGAGATAGAGCGGGTTCGCCCGCGATTCCGCAACCTCGCGGTTGATCACCACCTCCTCCACGCCGTCCAACGCCGGCAACTCGAACATGGTGCCGAGCAGGATATTCTCCATGATCGAACGCAGGCCACGTGCCCCCGTTTTGCGGGCGATGGCGCGGGTCGCGACGGAGCGTAGCGCATCTTCGGTAAAAGTTAGTTTCACGCCCTCCATCTCGAACAAGCGACCATATTGTTTGATCAGCGCGTTCTTCGGCCTGGTCAGGATCTCCATCAGTGCTGCTTCGTCCAGGTCGTCCAGCGTGGCAACCACGGGCAGGCGGCCGATGAATTCGGGGATCAGCCCGAATTTCAGCAGATCTTCCGGCTCCACCTCGCGCAGGATGGCGCCGGTGCGACGCTCGTCGGGCGAGCGTACGTCGGCGCCGTAACCGACCCCGGCGCCTTTGCCACGAGCGGATATGATCCGCTCCAGCCCGGAGAAAGCGCCGCCACAGATGAACAGGATGTTCGTGGTGTCGACCTGCAGGAATTCCTGCTGTGGATGCTTGCGCCCGCCCTGGGGCGGCACCGAGGCGATGGTGCCCTCCATGATCTTCAGCAGTGCCTGCTGCACGCCCTCGCCAGACACATCGCGGGTAATCGAGGGGTTATCGGATTTACGGCTGATCTTGTCGACTTCGTCGATGTAGACGATGCCGCGCTGGGCGCGCTCGACGTTGTAGTCGGCGGATTGCAGCAGCTTAAGGATGATGTTTTCGACGTCCTCACCGACATACCCGGCCTCGGTGAGCGTCGTGGCGTCCGCCATGGTGAACGGCACGTCAAGGATGCGCGCCAGCGTTTGTGCCAGCAGGGTCTTGCCGGAGCCGGTCGGCCCGAGCAGCAGGATGTTCGACTTGGCGATCTCGACGTCGTTGTTTTTCTGGCCGTGGGCGAGACGTTTGTAGTGATTATGGACCGCCACGGAGAGAACCTTTTTCGCGTAGTCTTGGCCGATGACATAATCGTCCAAGACCTTGCAGATTTCACGTGGTGTCGGCACGCCATCGCGCGACTTGACCAGATGGGTCTTGTGCTCCTCACGGATGATGTCCATGCAGAGCTCGACGCACTCGTCGCAGATAAAGACAGTCGGGCCGGCGATGAGCTTGCGCACCTCATGCTGGGACTTGCCGCAGAACGAGCAGTACAGGGTGTTTTTTGAATCGGGCGACTTGCTCATGGGCACTCCTGCCCCCGGACCCAACCGGGGAACCAACCATTAACTGTAACCCCCGGTGGCGGGGGGGACAAGCAGGGCGGAGGTCCCAGCCCAAATTGCGAGAAATCGCGCCGCTGTGGGTCTTTCGTGAGACGGGGCGGGGTAGGGCGGGAAAGGACGCGTGGCCTGAGGGATCCCACTCGCTCGATGGGGGACCCCACTCCCCCAAGTCCCTGTCGCCCGGCTTCACCCCCGGGTTGCATCCTCGACCGGTTTGGGACGGTTTTTCACCACCTCATCGACCAGGCCGAAGTCACGAGCTTCCTCGGCTGAGAGGTAGCTGTCGCGCTCCAGCTTCTGCTCGATCGCCTGGATTGCCTGACCGGTGTGGCGGACGTAGATCTCGTTGAGGCGCTCGCGCAGCGTCAGAATTTCCCGCGCCTGGATCTCGATGTCCGTCGCCTGGCCCTGCGCCCCGCCTGAGGGCTGGTGGACCATGATGCGGGCGTTCGGCAGGGCGTAGCGCTTGCCCTTCTCGCCGGCGGCGAGGAGCAGGCTGCCCATCGAGGCCGCCTGGCCGATACAGACGGTACTAACCGGGCAGCGAATATATTGCATTGTGTCATAAATCGCGAGGCCGGATGACACCACGCCGCCCGGGCTGTTGATGTAAAAGGAGATGTCCTTCCCCGGGTTCTCCGACTCCAAGTGCAGAAGTTGCGCACAGATCAGCGAGCTGACCTGGTCGAATACCGGCCCGGTGAGGAAGATGATCCGCTGCTTCAGGAGCAGCGAATAGATGTCATAGGCGCGCTCCCCGCGAGCCGTCTGCTCGACCACCATCGGCACCAGGTTGTTGTCGTAAACCTCGACTGGATCGCGATCGCGCATTGGGGGTCACCTTTGGGTAGGGGTGGTCATCATAAATAAGTGTCCAACGCCGGGAGTCCAGCGCCCTGGTCGAATGGGGAGAAATGCGGGCTTTGCCCACGAAGCCGAGGACGTCGCGGTGCGGGGCACCGCCGATAAAGGGGATGAGGCGCAGCGCCGGAGCGCAGCTTAGCCTGTCCTCGCAGTCCGCTACGAGGGCTTCGCCTGTGCATCCCCCTCCGCGGCGGTCGCCTCTGCGGCGTCCTCCATCGGTTTCGGTTCCCCCGCCGCTGCGCCCGGCATCGGCGGCTCTTCGGCCAGTTCCTCCGGCGTCACCGTCTGGTCCGTCACCTTCGCGAGCTCGAGCACAAAATCGATCACCTTGTCCTCGAAGATCGGGCCACGGAGCTGGTCGGCCGCCCGCGGATACTTGCGGAACAATTCCATCATCCGGACCTCCTGGCCCGGATAACGCGCCGCTTCCATCCGCATAGCCCGCGTCATCTCGTCGTCGCCGACCGTGATGTTGTTGGCGCGGCCTATCTCGGCCAGCAGCAGACCGAGCCGCACCCGCCGCTCTGCGATCGCCCGATAGTCGGCCCGTAGCGTCGCTTCGTCCTTGTCCTTGTCGTCATCATCCAAGCGGCCTTCCTTCCGTTCGGCCTCGACGCGCTGCCAGATTTGGTTGAATTCCTGATCGACCAAGCCTTGCGGCGCCGGGAAACTGGCACGGTCGGCCAGTGCATCGAGAAGCTGGCGCTTGATGCGCAGGCGCGCAATCGCATCGAGGTCCGCCTGGATCCGGCGCTGCACCGAGCTGCGCATCTCCGCGAGATCGTCGAAGGCCAGCTTCTGGGCGAAGCTGTCGTCCAAGGCCGGCACCACGAAACGTGCAAGCCCCTTTGCCGTCACGTCGAAGGTTGCCGCCTTTCCGGCCAGATCCTTGTTGCCGTATTCGGCGGGAAAAACCACATCGATGGTCCGCGCCTCGCCTGGCTTCATCCCCTCTAGCTGCTCGGCGAAACCGGGAATGAACGTCCCGGCGCCGATCTCGACCACCGCGTCTGTGCCCGAGCCGTTCGGGAACGGCTCGCCGTCGAGCTTGCCTGTGAAATCGACGGTCAGCGCCTCGCCTTGTTCCGCGCCGCCGCGCTCTTCCAGTTCGTTGGCCCCAATCTCGACCCGCTCGCGGTTGCGCTCGGCAATGGTGGCCATCTGCTTGTCCACCATCTCGGGCGTCGCTTCGGACTTCCGCCGCGTCAGCTCGATCTGGTTGAAATCCGGGGCGGCGATGTCCGGCAATAGTTCGAGTTCGACCTTGAATTCGAGGTCCTGCGCGGTGCCGGCGCCCGCGCCGGTATCCAGATTTACGACGTCAATCTTCGGCTGCAGCGCCGGGCGCAGCTTGCGCTCGGAGAGCAGGTTCTGCGTGGCCTCGCTGACGGACTCCTCCAGCACCTCGGCATTGACCGCTGTGCCGTAACGCTGCCGCACCAGCGGCATCGGCACCTTGCCCGGACGGAAACCGGGAAGCCGAAGCGTTTTGCTCAGATCGGTCAGCCGGGCGGACCGACGCGACTCGATGTCAGCCCCCGGCACCACGACCGTGAAGCCCCGCTTCAAGCCCTCGGACAGCGTCTCGGTCACCTGCATCGGTCAGCTCAACTCCTGAAAAGCGACGGCACGCCAGACGGAGGCCAGTGGTGCGGGCGGAGGGACTTGAACCCCCACGGCTTGCGCCACCAGAACCTAAATCTGGCGTGTCTGCCAATTCCACCACGCCCGCCCGGGCCCGCGCCTGGTTCCCGCGACCGTGAACGCGCGCGTTTACCGCAGCGGGCGGCGGCGGACAAGGCGCCACAGCGCACGCCCAGCTTGAGTGTTCGGGTGACATACGTACGGATCAGTATGTTACTGATCCGGTTTACCTGCCGGTTTTGTCCCGTTAGAGTTTTGACCGGTCCGTGTCGCGATGCGATGGTTGTCCCCGCTATCCACAGCGGTCTTTGTGTCGGATTTCGCATCAATGACTCGTTGCTTGCCCCGTCATCCTCCTCCGTGCGAAGGCTTGGCCCATGGCATCCGTTAGCCGAACCAAGGGAAAGAGCCGCGCGAAAGCCAAGGCCGCGACGTCCAGCACCACGCGCGCCTCGGCCCGAGACTACAGCATCGCGGCGGTTGGCCGCGCACTCGATCTGCTCGAGGCACTCGCCCGGGTCGGGCCGGCGCCGCTCGCCACGCTCGCCGACTCCGCCAAATGCACCCGCACGGCCGGGTTCCGCCTGCTACGCACGTTGGAGGCGCGCGGCTTTGCCATCCAGGACGAAGCGCGCGGCATCTGGCGCCTCGGCGCGCGGTGGAGCGTGCTCGGCCGCGCCGCACAGCAGCAGGGTGCGCTGGCGGCGACCGCCATGCCTTTCCTCTCCGCTCTTGGCAAAACCACGGGCGAGAACGTCTATCTGCGCATGCGGGACGGGATGGAGAGTGAGACACTTGCCATTTTCCAGACCGACCCCGGCCTGCGGCTTTATTCCGAAGTCGGCCAGCGTCGCCCGTTGCACGCCGGCCCCGGCCGGCTACTGCTGGCGCATGCGCCCGAGGCGGTGCAGACCCAGGTGCTTGCCCAGCGTCTGCCGCGCTTCACACCTGCAACCCGCACCGACTCTGCGTGGATTGCCGCGGACCTGCAGCGCATTCGCGCCCGCGGTTACCTGGTGACTGCCGATGAAGTGGTTGCCGGCGTGGTGAGCGTCGCCGCCCCGGTGAGGGATGCGTCAGGGCAGGTGGTCGCGGTTTTGTTCATCAGCGCGCCGTCGATGCGCATGCGCCCACCGCGGCCGCGAGCGCTGGTGGCGCAGGTGATGGATGCGGCCGCGAAGCTGTCGCAGATGCTGGGCGATAGCAGCGGCGTCGCGAAGCCGAAAAGCGCTCCTGAACACACAACCTCGCCCGCCGGGTTGCCGCGCTGGAACGAGAGCCAGGGTGCCGCGGCGGGACCGCGCTCCATTTTCCGCTAGTACCTTTGCACAGTTTTTGACCGTTTCGTTGGCTCGGCTTAATCCCGCGCCTCGTTGCCCGTTTCGGGTGCAAAGCCGACGTTCAGCCGGAACTAATATTTGCGCCGGTTACGACGGGTTATTGGCCTTTCTCTGCAATGACGGTCAGCGCAGTCGTGCGGCCCGCGATTGCCCCTCGGCCGAATTGGGCAAGAAGTGCGCCTTCGACGGCGTTCGTCGCCTCTTCAAGCCGGCCCGGATGTCGAGCCTCAATGACAGACCGTATCAGTGATCCATGGACAGCGGCCAGTGCGGCCTCGCGAGCGGACGACGCCGTTGCGGGCAGCGCAATTCGTTCGATTTCTATGCGCTGAAACTGTGCAGCGGCAAGATCCTGCCGAAGCGTAGTTTCATCGTGATATGCTGGGTTGACCAGTGACGCCGGGTCGCACCCCAACATTGTGCCGACCACATCCGCGGCAATACCCAGAGGCGCCTCGGGCATTTTCTTCCAGTCGTCCCAAACGGCAAAAAGATAGTGACCGCCAGGAGCTAATACGCGGGCGGCTTCGCGGAACGACGCCCGTTTGTCGGAGAAGAACATAACACCGAATTGGCAGACGATGAGCTCAAAGCTCTCGCTCGCGAACGGTAGTTGCATCGCGTCAGCCTGCTGCCAAGTGACGCGGGGCTGGGGGGATTTGGCGAGAGCGCGATCAATCATTGGTTGGTTCATGTCCGTGGCCGTGATGGCTGTCTCAGCCGGTAAAGTCTGAACCAGAGCATTGGTGAGGATGCCGGTTCCAGCCGCGGTTTCCAGAACACGGCGCGGCTTGAGCGCCTTGACGCGGTCAGCGAGACACCTGGCATAGGGTGCAAAGAGCAGCGGCACGAGATAGCGGTCATAGAGCTCCGCATAGGTCGCCCGGAATGCCGCGTCCGTATCTTCTGGCAATTGTCGCCCTCCCAAATTACGCCTCTGCAACCATCAGCAGCTTCTGGTAAACATGATGTGGACGCAAGTCAGGCGGGCCACGCAAACTCCGCCATGGCTGGAACCGGGTGTAGGTCTGGCGGTCTGTTTGGCCGCCATTCAACCGGTCAAAACCTTATGTGGACGGCCCCCGGTAGGGAAGTGATTTCTCGCGTCCGGGTTCCAAATTTCCTTCGTCCTTCGCCCCGCACTGCAAAGTAAACGGCTGTTAGAATAAGGCGATTGCGCCAGGTAGTGTGACCCGATATGGTCAAACATCCGGCGAAGCGGAGGCGGGCTCTGCTGGGGAGCAACCCGCCAAGGAATAGCCGGCGCAAACTCAGTGTGATGAGGACGGGCCGATGTGCGTGAGCGCCTCGGCCCGTTCGTTTGAGTGTGTCCTTGCATACATCTATCTCTTCCCAATCATCACACTAGTTTGCTCATACCTCGAAAACCCATCTTGCCGGACGTGCGAGCGCGTGACTGCGGGACGCAGATCCATGTGTGCGAACCCTGCTATCAAAAAGCAGAGCCTCACTCGCTCGCCGCGAGTTGTTCCGCTCCAGAGGAAAGTCGCTCATCGTTCGAGGGAAACTCCGATCAGGTGCGCCCTTATGTCCGGCCTGTACGCGGCTTTTGGGGCCGCTGGCCATCATGGGTGTACGCTTACGTGTCAGGCACCAATCTGTGCAGCGTGCTCGAGGGCACACCTGGTTTTCCGGTATTGCCTGAAACTGTCCTTATTGATCACAGCCTTCCCATCACGTTTGTTCAGAGCTTCCCGCCGGAGCAGCCTACCACCGCGCGTGCGGACGTCTCACACCGCAGCTTTCGCTGTGGCACCAGCACGCCCCTTCGCGTGGTAGACCTCGTTGCGCGTCATCAACGCCCAAGCGATGCGCGCAATCTTGTTCGCCAGCGCCACCGTCACTAGCCTGACTGGTCGGCGCTCAAGCAACCCTCTGGTCCAACTGCCGACAGCGTTGGTCCACTTCGGGGCGCGATGAAAGATCGATGTGGCACCCAACACCAGCAGTTTGCGTATTTCCCGGTTGCCCGATTTGGTGATCCGACCAAGACGAGTCTTGCCGCCGGTGGAATGCTGTCGCGGCACTAGACCAAGCCAGGCGGCGAAGTGTCGCGCGGATTTGAACACGCCGATGTCGGAAACTGTCGCCGCTATCAGCGATGCAGTGATCGGACCGATACCCGGAATCGTGGTCAGGCGTCGCGCGGTGTCGTCGCGTCGCGCGTGAGCGATGATCTCAGCTTCGAAGGTCTCGATGCTTTCAATCACGCCCTGGCACTGATCGAGCAATGCTGTGAAGACCTGCCGTGCCGTTTTCGGAAGTGCCTTGTTAGCGTCGACGAGCGCCGTAAGTTCCTTGAGGTGGCTGACGCCCTTTGGAACCGTCAAGCCGAATTCAGCGGCCAGACCACGCATCGCGTTTACCAGCATCGTCTGCTGCTTGATCAGTAGGGATCGAGCTGAGTGCAACGCCAGGAAACCCTGCTGCGCTTCGCTTTTTATCGGCACGAACTTCACCTCGGGCCGGGAGGCGGCGATGCACACGGCTGCCGCATCCGCGGCGTCGTTCTTCTTGCCCTTCTTCACGAAGGGCTTGACCGCCTCGGGCGCGATCAGCTTCACGTCGTGGCCAAGCCCGGTCAGTACTCGACCCCAATGATGCGACGCGCCACATGCTTCCATGACAACGGTGCAGCGCTGTTGCTGCTCGAAGAAAGGTATCAGTTCTCGCCTTTGCAGCCTGCGCCGAATCTGGACAGTTCCAGCCGTGTCGACAGCGTGGATCTGGAAGACAGATTTGGCGGTATCCATGCCAATCATGGTAATGCTCATGGAGGCGGCTCCCTCTCTACAGGTCGTGACAACCCGTACTGTGGCACACAGATGCCGTCAGGGGGCCGTCCACCCCATCTGTGCGGAGGTATCGCGGGCTCTGTGTGCCTTCCGCCGGCGGCGTAAGTCGTGACAGAGGCCGTCCGTCCGGTGGGTGCCGATGCTGACCGAACCGGGGTCGCACGGCCCGGTCATCTCACGCCCGTCGGGCATGACCTGCTACGCGCATCCGATGCAGCCCGGAGAGCAAGGGACATATCCTCATTACGTCAGCCGATGCATGGCGTCCGCCGTCGATCAATTTCCATTTTCTATCTTCACCGATCGATGGCGAGATCACCGCGCGCGCCATGCGCATCGCGCGGTCCGTGTTGACGGTGCGTTCGATGGCATATTTGCAGGCGACTGAGCTCGCGCCGGGTGCAACGCAGACGACCGACAACGAGATCCTGAATTGGATGAAGCAGGCGGCCGAGACAACGTATCATCCGGTCGGCAACTGCAAGATGGGTTCTGATCCGATGGCCGTGGTGGATACGCGGCCGTGCATGCAGGCCTCGCAGGGCTGCGCATCGCCGACGCCTCGATCATGCCGACACTCACATCGGGCAGCACCAACGCGCCGTCGATCATGATCGGCGAGAAAGCGGCGGACTGGTTCTTGTAACATGCCGCCGCCCGACTTCCGCAGCCGGCATTGGTCGGCAGTCAGGCGTTGAGCGTTACCCTCCGTGTCCCAAGGCGCTTTCGACACCCGCCCTCAGACCGCTGGCTTTCCAGGCGGTCAGGCCGCGCCCCATCCGCTGCTGTAGTCACGCTTCCGGCGGCATATTCCGGGCCTGGCCCAGCAACGCCACCACCTCGGCCGTAGAACGCACGTCGGAGAACCGTGCCATCAGACTGACCAGGGTGGCGTTGTGCTCTTCATCGGTGAGGGCGGCATTGGCGTCCGAAACCATGACGCACTTATAGTTCATCATCATGGCGTCGCGCGTGGTCGACTCGCAGCAGACATTGGTGACCGTGCCGGTGACAATGATTGTATCGATGCCACGCTGGCGCAGAATGGCATCCAAATTGGAGGACCCCGGTACAAACGCGCTGAAGCGATATTTTTGGATCGCGATATCCTCCGGCCTCACATCGAGGCCAGGCCACAATTGGTGGCCGTAATGCCCGGACGTAAACGCCTCTTCCATGCGCTGGCCCCAATCGCCGGTGGCGAAACTATCGCGCCATACCGACCAGGCGATCGCCGTCTCGGCGTCGAATGTGTGCTTTGTGAACACAACGAGACCGCCGCCGGCTCGGATCGTGGCCGCCAGCATGTTCACATTGTCGACGATTTCCCGTGCCGCCGGCACTTCCGCCGGTTGGCCCGGCGCCATAAAGCCGTTCTGCAGATCGACCACGATCAGAGCCGTACGCTTGGAGTCGATCCGGTCGAAAGCGTACGGCTTGCCTCGCCGCGTCATGACACGCTCGATGGCCCAATCCGGTATGACTATTTTGTGCATTCCTGATTTCCCCTGTGCCGTCCACACAACAGTCGATTCGAGCAACTGTCGCCCATTGGCTTACCTCGGCAAGTCCGGCTGGCCTAGCGTGCCAACCGGCATGGCCCGTGCGGGCAACCCATCGGTTGGCCCCGGATGGCACGTATCTCTGGCGGACCGTGTGAACACCTGGACGTTGCCCGTATGGGCGTTTAGTGTTCCGGCACGAATGACATCAGGGATCGGGAGACTCAGAATGGCGGACGCGCCCAATTCCATCGTGCCGACCGAGGCCGAGATGCCCGTTGGCATCAACCATCTCGTCATCAATGTGCGTGACATCGAGGAGTCGCACAGGTTCTGGACGGAAGTCTTGGGCTTTCGCGAGGTCGCGCGGTCGAAGCGCAACCCGATGCGGTTCTACAGCGGCAATCACGGCGGCAGGATGAACCACCACGACATCGCCCTCGCCGAGAACCCGAACCTGCCAAAACCGCCTGAGGATTGGAAGATGTTCGGCATGCCGGTTGCGATCAACCACATCGCGATAGCCATGCCCAGCCGCGAGGCGTGGCTAAAGCGGCTTGCGTGGCTGCGGGAGAAAGGCGTTCCGTTCCGGGCACGCATTAACCACGGCATGACGCACAGCCTCTACATCACCGACCCAAACGGCTATGGCGTTGAGGTGCTGTACGAATTGCCCCGGGAGGTCTGGGGCGAGAACATCCAGGGCGCGATAGATTTCGCTGAGCGCCTGCCTACCGAGGGTGACGAAGCGTTGGTGGACGACACCAACTACCCGCATTTCGGCCAGCCGGCCGCCGCGGAATAGAAGGGGAACGCCCGTTGCGGCCGATCAGCAGGCGTTGACGGTCTGTACGGTTCGCTCGGAATTCAGAGCGGTAGGGCGGGCGATCCGGTGGCAGCGCGAGTAGAACCCGCCCGGAGACGTCATAATTCGCGGGGTTTATCGAAGTATGCTGGTGAACGCTGTGGATGTCCCGGCCCAACTCCCGCGCGCCACGCTGCGGCCCGCGCGGCCAGAAGCCGCACCCTCCTGGCGGGCGAGCCAGCTATCATCTCCGAGGTGCGGCTATTCGGGATAACGAGGAGCGATCCTGCAATGTCGACAGAAGTCAACGCAGCGGTACGCAGGTTGACCGGGAAGTGTCTATGCGGTGCCACGGTCTACGAGGTTGATGATGCGTTCAACTATGCAATGAACTGCCATTGCTCGAACTGCCGCCGTGCTACGGGAGCAGCCTTCAAGCCCTTCGCGGGTATCCGGAGGGATCGCTTGAAGCTGGTCGCGGGGAATGAAGACGTGATTATTTTCGGCGACGTAGAGCGTTCTCACGACGTGCACTGCGGGACCTGCGGCTCGTTGCTCTACTCGGTCGTCCGTGAAGGCGCTTATGTGCACGTTGCGATGGGAACGTTGGTTGATGACCCCAGCATTCGAGCATCTGCCCATATCTTTGTGGGGTCAAAGGCAAACTGGCACAGGATCACCGACGATCTAGCCCAGTTCAATAAGTTCCCCGAATAGGTATAGGCGCTCAATCATCGGCGCGAAACTCGTCGCCGCCAGACCAACCATGCAGGGCCAGCGCTCTGGCCGTCCGTTCGGTGGGCGATCATGCGTCGCTCCCGCCATTGACGCGCGCCAGGCCGGCGCTGCCGTAGCGGGCGCCGGCGACCGGGTGTTCGGCCAGAAAACGTTCGATCGGCGCAAGCTCCGCATCCGACAACGCGACGGATGTGGCGGCCAGGTTCTCCTCCAGGTCGGTGCGCCGCTTGGTGTCGGGAGAATGGGCAGGATGTCGGATCCCTGATGCAGCAGCCAGGCCAGGGCAAGTTGGCTCGGTGTCACTGATTTCGCCGTGGCGAGTTGCCAAACCGCACCAGTCAGCGCCATGTTACGGTCGAAATTGACGCCATGCAGTCGTGGATCCTGCGTCGCGCGATAGTCGCCGGCCGGCATGCCCGCCGCGTGCTTCGCCATGCCGGTCAGGAAGCCGCGGCCCCTGTCGCATTCCCGCTTGAACGGAGCATAGCGCCGGAATCCACCGG
>JASHQG010000048.1 GCA_030037665.1 Acetobacteraceae bacterium | reverse complement strand
AGAGTCCCGATGACGATGTGCAGATTTCTCCAATCTGCAGCTGCGGTGGGATTGGGATGTGCAACGCAAGATGATCGTCAGCGCCCTGACCACGGTATCCTGCCGGGATGCGGCGAGGAACCGCTTGCCCGCCGAGTCGCCTGCGGCGGAGGGGCGGTCCCGGCCATGACCGGAGGCGTACCGCCGGTCGGTGCCGCGATCGGCGGCGCGGCCGGCAGGCTCTCCGGCGCCGCCACGATCAGACGCGATCTCCATCTGGGTCGGCCGATCTGGCGCTGACGGCGTGCTCTGCACCGTATCAAGCCGTGGCGGGTGACGTCCCGTCACGCCACGTCGCGCGGCGCAACGTCGTGGCGAATCTGGTGTGCCGCCAACGAGCCACCGCGACGTCTGCAACGCCAAAGTGTCGTCACCCGTGTGAAGCGTCCTGTTGCGATAGCCCAGTGAAGAGATCGCGGCTGCCGGGAGAGCGTGCCGATGGGGACGTGGTGATGCAAACAGACAGCAACCGCGACTTCAGTCGATGGCGTGTCCGCCGGCTGCGGCGCCTCTGCATCGACACGCGGCGGCTGGTTCGGTGTCATCGACCCACAGCGGCGCCATGGCTCGCTGTTGTTACGAACCGTGACCTGGCTCTCGGGCACCGGAGCTCTGCCGCTCGCGTCCAGCCACGCTCATTGAGCCTTCTCGCCCACGCCTGCGATGCGCGGCAGGCACCGCGCAGCAGGTGAGGTCGCCGTACATCGCAAATCGGTGCGCGGGCGCGATTCTGTTCGTACGGCGTGATGTCGCTTATCGAGCCCAATTGAAGCGGAGAAGTCGCCGGGCGCGAAAAGGCAGTAACCCGCACGGCAGGTCTCTTCTTCTCACGAGTTTCAGCCACTATGTTGCCGTTCGTGGAGCCCCGGCTGCTTGTCCCGTAACCGGTGCGCCCGCGTAGCGAGCGCAATCAAGAACGGACAACGAAGTACTGCCCCAGCGTCATCCGGCACCGGGGTTTTCTTTTGCCCGACCTGTCCGTCGATGATGTGCTGCATGCCCGCTCGCTCGACCGAACCGCTCGATCGTGCGGCCACCAACCCATACGACAAAACCCGCCCGTGCTTCCACGATGAATGGCCGCGCTGTCAAGCGAGGGATGTCGGTTTCCTGAAATTAGTAAACAGGCGCGCGCGCATTTCGGCGCCTTTCCAATCGCCTGGCAGATCGCCTCATAAGGGGGCGCCGCGCTAACAAGAAGACTCGTTGCGGCGATAGGTGACTCAACCTCGCGGGTGGCTGATCGAGCGCGGGGCTGAGCCGGCTCAGCCAGTCGCCGCGCCGCCAGTACTCGGAACGGAGCCAGTCTGTGGTGCTGGCGGAATTCGCGAGCCGTCTTTTACGATCGAGAGAGCAGTCCCCACCATCGCGCCGATATTGCCCAGATCTGCGGGCACGATCATCGTCGTACTCTGCTTGGCAAGATTGGCCCAGCGGTCGATGAAATCCTTCGCAAGCTGCATCTGCAGCGCCTGCATTCCGCCGTCGACCACAGCAGCTGCGGCGATCGTGCGGATCGCCTCGGCGCTCGCCGCCGCCACCAGCTCGATCGCCCGCGCCTCGCCCTCGGCACGCAGTATCTCCGCCTGCCTACGCCCGTCAGCGATATTAATCTCCTGCTGCCGCCGTCCCTCGGAGGTATTGATCTCCTGCTGCCGCTGTCCCTCGGAGCGGGCGATCTGTGCCCGCTTTTCGCGCTCGGCCGTGATTTGCAACTCCATCGCGCGCAGGATCTCCGACGGCGGGGTGATGTCCTTGATCTCGTAGCGCAACACCTTGATGCCCCAGTTCACGGCGGCCTCGTCCACCGCTGTCGCCACCGCAGCGTTCAGCATCTGGCGCGAGGAGAGCGCCTGGTCGAGATGCAGCTTGCCAATTTCGGATCGCATCGAGGTTTGCGCGAGCTGCGTCGCCGCAACAAGCGGGTTGCTCGATCCGTATGCGGCCTTTACCGCGTCAGTGATCTGCAGATAGAGGAACCCGTCCACCGTAAGCGTGGTGTTGTCGAGCGAGATACAGACCTGCGCCGGCACTTCGGTCGGCATCTCGCGGAGGTCAAACCGGTAGGCGACCTGGTCAAGGAACGGAGCGATGAGGTTGAATCCGGCCGGCAGCACGCGGTGGAACTTGCCAAGCCGTTCCACCACCCAGGCGCGCTGCTGCGGCACGATGCGGGTCCCGGAGCGCAGGATCGCGAAGGCGAGCACCACGAAGAGAACGACGACGATGAGGTCGGTCAGTACAACGGGCTCCACGGCGTTTTCCTTTTGCGGCTCAACTTCCACCGGCGAGATGCAGCAGCTTGTCGGTCTTGCGGGTGATGGCGGCGCTCTGCCCGGGCTCCGGCATTTTCCCCCGGTCGAGCACCGCGTCCCAGCGTGAACCACGATACGAGACGACGAGACGCCCGCTCTCCTGCGAAACACTCACCACGGTCACGATCTGCCCGACATCCGGGTCGGGCAGCGTCCGCCCTCGTGGAAGCCGGTGCCGCAGCAGCAGCACCAAAGGGAGGATCCCGATGCAGAAAACGAAGAAGGCAATCGGCAGCCAGTCCGCTCGGAGCCAGAAGCCTGAAAATGACGTCAGGAACGCGGCGGCTGCTACCCCGGCGAGATAGAACGTGCCGCTATTCAACTCCGCGATTGCCACGACCAGGCCGAGGACGAGAAACATCCACTGCAAAGCCAGGTTCCTTTCCTCCCGGCGACCGGGTGATTCTTTGCAGACATACACTGAGCCTGCGCGCCGTGACAGGTAGCACACCTCTCGGCAAGACCTGCGCGCCGATTTCGGTTATCGCCAGCCGTGCAATCAAACCGTGAGCCGCTTCCTGGCCTGAACACCACGCCATCAATGGCGCCGTCGGCTGTTGGGCCCGCGGTTCATAGTACGAGACCCTTTCCGAGAAGCCAGAGCTGGAAGCGGGACAGGAAAATTGCAGCCTTCCGACCGACCCGGCAGGTTTATCGACCCTGGTATACGGCGGTCGCGCTGTTGTCCGGAGAGGTCATCCGCAAACATGGTGAGTGGCGAATTCGTCGATCACCGGGTTTGCAGATAACCCGTCGCGGCGGCAATCCGACACGGAGAGTGTGCGGCAGATCCTGCCGATCGTGAACGCACCCCTGGTGAGCCCGATCGCGATCAGGAAGCCCTCCGCGGAATCGTTCCCCGTGTTCGGGTCGTGCCCGTGAATAACCGGGGTAAGCGGCGGGCGCCGGAAACGATGTCGGTGCGATGCGCTATGCGGCCCGCCGAAACACGTCCCGCAGCCATTGGCATGTCTCGGCCATCGCCGCGCCAGCCCGGTCGACGATGCCAACCCAGAACAAGAATCCATGATTCATGCCGGGCCAGCACTTGTACTGGACCGTCACACCCGCCTCTGTGAGCTTCGCCGCGTACATCTCCCCTTCGTCGCACAGCGGGTCGTATTCTGCGGTCACCACCATTGCCGGCGGCAGCCCGCTCAGATCCCGCGCACGCAGCGGCGACACATACGGGTTGGACGCTTCCCTCTCGTCATTCAGGTAATGCCGCCAGAACCA
Source organism: Acetobacteraceae bacterium (assembly GCA_030037665.1). Taxonomy (GTDB): domain Bacteria; phylum Pseudomonadota; class Alphaproteobacteria; order Acetobacterales; family Acetobacteraceae; genus JASHVB01. Next base: position 3,586 of record JASHQG010000048.1, on the reverse strand, counting down.
CTTCATCGTCTCGCGCGTGAGGCCGTAGCCCTCGGCGTTGCGTTCGTACGATGGTGTCCCGGGCGTATGGTAGTCGGTCACCGGATAAATCAGCAGTTGGCCACATAGCGCCGGTCCGCCCTCGTCGCGCAAACGCAATGCGACAGCGGCGGCCATGTTGCCCCCGGCACTGTCACCAGCGATCACCAAGTTGTTTGGGTCGGCGTCCAGTTCGTGTGCGTGCTCCACCGCCCAGCGCGTGGCCCACACGCAGTCATCGAGTCCGGCGGGGAACTTGTGTTCCGGCGCCAGGCGATAGTCCACCGACACAACCGTGCAGCCCGCGCCGGCGCAGAGATTCCGGCAGATGCCATCGTGCGTGTCGAGACTGCACAGCACGAACCCGCTGCCATGGAAGAATACCATCAGCGGCAGGTTGCGCTCGCGAACGGGCCTATAGATGCGCACGCGCAGTTCTCCGCCAGGCCCCTCGAGCAACCGGTCATAGGCAGCGTCCACGGCGGGCGGCGGCGCCATCAGTGGGATGCGCGCTTCGTACAGGCGGCGCGCTTCTTCAACCGACAATGTGTGGGTCGCCGGCACGCCGGCGCCCTTGTCGAGCATAAGCTGGATTTGCGGATCGACTGGCATCGAACGGTTACCTCTGGCTGACATCGCGAGGTCGCAGGGCCGACCACCCTATGTCCTTCGTTGGCGCAAGGCCACACGTGCGCGACGCAATTGATAAGAAGCATGCGGGCCGTGCCGACAGGAATCCACATTGCGAGGGGAGGGATTCGGCTTGCCGAGGTTTAACACGCTGGGTCTGTGCATTCCGTATCCCCTGGAGTATTCGCAGCCGCCATGGACGCGGCAAAGACCAGGATGGCGGCGCGGAGCTGGCTGCGCGGCGAACAGAAAGCCGGAAGTCGCGCAGCGCGGCCGGTGCTGGTGTTCAGCCTGGCCGGCACGCTACTGGCGATCGGTCAGGTGTATTGCGTCGCCTTCCTGCTGGCCGACGCGCTGACGCGCCGCACCGATGATGTCGCCTTGCTGCTTACCGGTTTCGTCGTGCTGGCGCTGCTGCGTACCGCGCTGATGTACAGCTCCGAGGTCGCCGCCTTCAATGCCGGGGCAGCCGCCCGGCGGCGGTTGCGCAGTGACGCGCTGACGCGCCTGCTGCACGCCGGCCCTGCCATGCTGCGCGAGCGCCACTCCGGCGATCTGGCGTCCATCGTGGTGGACCGGGTGGAGGCGCTGGACGGTCTCTATTCGCGCTGGATTCCCGCCGCGAGTTTCGCCGTCGCCGGTCCTTTCCTGGTCGTGATCGCCGCGACCTGGGCCGACCGCTGGGCTGGCCTGGTGCTGCTGCTGTGCGGTCTGCTGGTGCCTGTGGCGATGGCAGCGGCGGGCATTGGGGCGGCCGCGGCCTCCCGCAGTCAGTTTCTGGCGTTGGCGCGGCTGCAGGCCCGCTTTCTCGACCGTGTGCGCGGCATCGCCACCATCGTGCTGGCGGGTCGCGCCGAGTCCGAGGCCCGCGCGTTGGCCAATGCCGCCGACGAACTGCGCCGCCGCACCATGCGGGTGCTGCGCGTCGCGTTTCTCTCCTCGGCCGCGCTGGATCTTGCCGCCGCACTGGCACTGGTGGTGCTGGCGATCCGCTACGGACTTCTGTTGCTGCACGCCGGGCTGACTGAGCCCGGCTTCGCCCTCTTCGTGCTGTTACTTGTGCCGGAGTTCTTCGCGCCGCTCCGCACTTTCGCCGCCGCCTACCAGGACCGGCTGCATGCCACCGGCGCCGCCGAGTCGCTGATCGACCTGCCGCCGGCGCCGCTGCCTGCACCAGCGCGCGATATCCGCACCGTCGCTGCGCACGGCGTGATGCTGGCCTTCGAGGACGTGCGGCTGACCTGGGACCCCGCGCGTCCCGCGGCACTGAACGGGCTGAGCTTCCGGGTACCGGCGGGCGAGACGCTGGTGCTCGCCGGGCCTTCCGGGGCCGGCAAGTCTTCCTGCATCGAGATTCTGCTCGGGTTCGTTCGTCCGGACAGCGGGCGGGTAACGATCAACGGTGCTGACATCGCCGATCTGGTGCCGCAGGCGCTGTCGCGGCTGACTGCCTGGATCGGCCAGCGACCGGTGCTGTTTGCCGGCAGCATTCGCGACAACATCCGTTTCGCGCGACCCGAGGCAACCGACGCCGAAATCGAGGAAGCCGCGCGCAACGCTCGCGTGGCCGAGTTTGCCGCATCTCTGCCGCAGGGGCTGGACACGCGGGTCGGCGAGGGTGGCTATGGCCTGTCCGGCGGCGAGGCGCAGCGCGTGGCCATCGCACGGGCGTTCCTCAAGAACGCGCCGCTGCTGCTGTTGGACGAGCCGACTGCGCATCTGGACCCGGCGACCGAGGCGGAAGTGCTGGAAAGCCTGCGTCGGCTGGCAATCGGGCGGACGGTGCTGCTGGCGAGTCATTCCTCCGCGGCGCATGCGTTCGGCGGCCGGCGGCTGGATATTCGCGAAGGGCGCGCGGTGGCGGTCAGGGGCGCGGCGTAGGGCGACCGGGCAACGACCCAGGTCGGACGGCGACGAGGAGCGTCTGACAGAGGTCGACGTGCAAGACGATCAGTGTCTGATATTTTCATCTCCAGTATCGTCCGCAATGCCCGCAGCGCTTTCTTGAAGTGACAAATTGCCTGGCGAGTGCGCAGGCCGGCAGAAGGGAAGCTTGCAAAAATTGAACGAAACCAGATGATGCCGTAGAGATACATCCCGGAAAACGACACCGCTCGTGATTGCTGAGCAGATCCAGATGGTCCCGCAGCACTGGCGTGCCATCGTCAGAACGCCGATCATGCCGCGGTGTCGAGTCACGGAGGGAACCCATGTTGCAAGGCTTCAAGCAATTCATGCTTCGCGGCAACGTGCTGGATCTGGCGGTGGCCGTGGTGATGGGTGCGGCGTTTGGAGCCGTCGTGACCGCGTTGGTCAAGGACGTGATCACCCCGCTCATTGCCGCCATCGTCGGCAAGCCGGACTTCTCGGCGATCCAGTTTACCATCAATGGCAGCAAATTCCTGATAGGCGACTTCATCAACGCCGTGGTGTCCTTCATCCTGATCGGCGTCGCGATCTACTTCTTCGTTGTGATGCCCGTAAACAAATTGCTGGCACGCATGCGGCGCGGCGAGGCGGCGCCCGATCCAACCACGAAGAAATGCCCGGAATGCCTCAGTGATGTGCCTATCGCCGCGCGGCGATGCGCCTTCTGCACCTCGGAGTTTGCTGCCCACTGAGCCGTCACGCCCGAGCGTCTGCGTTCATTCGAACCATGCTCCAAACCGCCGCCGAGTGTCCCTGTGCGGCTGCGCAGAGCCCCCGCCGGCATCAAACAACGCGGCGGCAACCCACCTCGGGTGTTCCGATACCCGGCCTATGCGATGGCCTGTGTTCCCTGGCCGTGTTCCCTGGCCGTGTTGCCTGGCCGCCTTGACGCTCCTCCTCGTTCAGGCAGACTTCCGGCGATTGTGAGAACAGAATCGCAGCAACCGTCGGATGCGTGGCTGCCATGATGAAGTTGTTTTACACGCCGGCGTCGCCCTTCGTGCGCAAA
>JASHQG010000359.1 GCA_030037665.1 Acetobacteraceae bacterium | reverse complement strand
CAATCGCGGCCGCGGCTCGCCTGGACGGTCCCAGGTTCCGAGGTGCTCCGCTCTTGCGTGATATGGCCCTTCGCCGCGACAGGTTGACGCAACCTTGCTGAGCGGTTCCCGATACGTTGCCTTCGACAGACAGGGGTTCATGTCACCGCCACTCTGGCAATATGCCGGTCGGTCATCGGACGCACGGAGCCGCGCCGGCTCGTGCGACTTCTAGTCGGACGCTATGTCACAGGTTCCGCTCCGGAAGGCTGACTCGCGACGACCCGGTGCACGCCGATGCGTTCATCGCCCGAAATCGGCGGCGGGCGAATCACGATTGAACTGCGTCGATGCGGCGTTTGCTTCTTTCGTGGGCGGTGTTCCTAGCCAAATGTCCGACTGGCGGTACTCATGGTGGTCCATCCATCTTCGCTTTCGAGCCGACTGGCTCGCCGGTCTCAAATTGACCGGCAAGTGCGCGGTCGAGTCCAGGAATTAACGGCGCCAGTCGCAGATTAGAAATTCGCGTAACTCCACGAAATCACTGCGAACTGCTTGAACGAATTAACGGTGCAGCGACAAAGGCGTTGCACCAGAGGAAATGCCCCGCCAAGGTGAGGCGGGGCCAGTGAGAGAGGAGATCAATCCGCGCGTGGCACAACCGCGCGCGGGCTGGTCGTTAGACGATGACGAGATCATCAGCCGAGAGTTCCTTGCCGCGGGTCTCCGGTCCCAGGGCAAGAGCGACGATGAAGCTGATCGAGCCGCCAATCGTCCCGATGGCCATCGGGATGGCAAACCCGAGATGCATGTTGATCGCCAACAGCGTGATGATCGGAGCGGTCAGACCCCCAAAGATTGCGCCCTGGTGATAGCAGAAACCAGACGCAGTCGCCCGTACCTCGGTCGGGAACCGTTCGGACAGATACGCCGGATTCAGTGCGTACATGCCACCTCCGGCGCAAGCACCTTGCAGTGAGAAGAACACCACGATCATGGTGTAGTTTTGCGTCATCAGATAGAGCGGCACCAATGGTATGCCAATCAGCGCTGGCAGGATCAACGCCCATCGCCGGCCAACACGATCCGCTACCCATCCCCACAGGAATCCGGAGAAGAAGAACACGATGCTCTGCAGCATCACCGGCAACGCCACCAATCCTGGGCTCAGGTGCAAGTCATGCTGCAAATAGGTGGCGAACATGCTGCCAACCGAGTAAGCGACAACGAAGCCGCTCGCCATCCACCAACAGGCGTTCAACGTGTTCAGCAACAGGCCACGCTTGAACATGGCAAACAAGGGTGCCCGCACCTCATGCTTCTGGGCTCGTTGGGCAGCACGGTTCTGTACCCATATTTCTGGTTCTTTCACGTACTTTCTGACATAGACGAGTGCCAGCGCCGGCGCGACGCCCATGATCAGGAGGCCACGCCAGCCGATTGCGTTGTAGAACAGGCCGTATGCGGCACTCGATCCCAAGGCACCGATCCCCCACGACGCTTGCAGGATGGCAGCCATCAAGCCCCGAGACCGCTTTGGCCATGTTTCCATGGCAAGCGATGCACCGACCGGCCATTCGGCACCCATGCCAATTCCAAGCAATGCTCTGAATATGAAGAGCGCCAGGAACGATGGTGATAGGCCCGCAGCAAGATTGCACAGCGAGTACCATGCAATTGAGATCATAAGCGGCTTCTTACGGCCTATCCGATCCGCCAGCCATCCTGCGCTGGTCGCACCGACGAAGCGCATCCACAGTGTGATCGTGAAGACGGCCGTCACCGCTGCCAGCGGAACGTGAAAGTACTTCGAGATCGGCAACATGATCAGCAGGAAGATCGTGAAGTCGAAGGCATCCAGCGTCCAGCCTAGCCATGCCGCGATGTAGGCGTGCCACTGTTCCTTGGTCGGCTCCTTCCACCAAGGAATAGATGTTGAGGTTCGAGCAGTTGCGCTCATAGTTATGCCTCCCGGTTTTTAGGCGAGGAGAGCATAGCTGGTATGATGGTCGTCGGGCCGGTCAGGAAAGCCCCCGTCAGGAAAGCCCCCCTCAGGACAGCACGCAGTAAAGGTCTTCCTTGTGCCGTGATTCCTGTGGCCTGGCAGATGCGCTTACCGATCGGTGCCATGATGCCAGCGGTCGCCGCGCGGCGGCGTAACATCAGCCAGTCTGCTCCGAGACCTTTCCGAGCATCAACCAGGTGTAATCCGTTTCGGGCGCACTGCAATCACACCGGTAAGCTGACAACGGCAGTGCGCCCGCGTTGGCTGGCCAACAGATCGCTGCTCATCTCGAACGTCTGCTCTCGCAAGATACCGACCGGTAAGCGGACCGACGGAATACACGAAGTCGTCAGTACGGCGTGGCTCCGATGGGTTCACCCAACTTGGGGTGGTACGAACTAAGCGAGGAAACCCGCCGAAGCGATCGACAATATGGTTGTGCTCGACCACGCCGATGCGTTGATGGATGTGCATCAGAACTCCCCATGACCGCGCGCCATCGCCGCTGCGAACGCCCGCAGCGGTGGGAGCAGCGCGACTTGTATCCAAAGGTCGGCAGCACCTTGGCGAACGCTGAATCGGCCGGCGACGCGTTTTCGCGCCGCCAACACGACGTCTCCCGCTTTTGGGGGCACAAGTGGACGCACGGCGGATCGAGCTGCCAAAGAGATCGGACCAATGGCACTTGACCAGAGCAGGACGCCCCCACGCCAGCCAGGCGAATTCCCGGCCCACTCATTGTGGAAGCGCGTCGGCGCATTGCGTACGATGGGGGCGCCATGGCCGACCCGAAGAGCATCGGATGAAAGACTGGCGAGTTTGAGCTGGCTCGCACGACCTTCCTCCAAATTATCGATGCCGATCGGATCACCGGGCCCGGAACGTTCGTGCACGCATCGCCCGCGGGCAGCATTCGCCCCGGACGCCACAGAAGCGCGACCGGTCCCATGCAATGCCGGCGAACATGAATAACTTCGATGCAGCCAGCGATTGGCAATACGTCCCCGGCCGTCAAGGGCTGGTCGATGCTGACCGACGCCAATCGCTCCTCGGGATGGAAGAACAGCCTGCACAGCACGTGACCACGCTGGTCCTTTCTGGTCATTGGATTTGACTGGAAAGGCTCTGTGCAAGGTCCTCTGGCGCCCCATGACCCACAGCTGTCGTTGTCAGGTACAGAAGCGCCCGAATCGGGGAGGAAACCGCCGAAGCAGTCTCTGGTAAAGGACTGCTCTGGCTCCCAGGGACGCCTGGTGCGAGCCGCTCACGCCACGAGTGCCAACGCCGCTTCGAGGCCGCATTCCTTGGCGAGCAACGTGTACGACCGCTGCCGTGCTTCCGGATCGAACAGCGTCGTCAGGACGGCGATCTCGTCCACCCGATGTTCCGCAGCGAGTGCGCGTAGCTTATCGCCCACCACATCCGGAGTACCGTATAACGCTCGCGCGCGAAGCTGTTCCAGGCGGGTTTGCTCCATTGGGCTCAACGTGTACGCCGCCGCTTCCTCGGGCGACGGCAGCGCGGAATAAGTGCCGCGGTCTCGGCCGAGCCGCCACATTTCGCGCGAACCAAACAGCCACGCGGCCTCGGCCTCCGTCTCCGCCGCCATAGCCCAGACGCAGATCGCCGCCTGCGGCACGGCCCAGCGTTCGCTGGGACGATAGCCTTCGCGATAGATGGCCATCGCCTGCTCGACGCCGCGGCCGTCGGTGATGAAATGAGCGAAACAGAACGGCAGGCCGAAATACGCCGCGACCTGCGCGCCGTAATCGGAGCTGCCAAGAATCCACACCTCGGGTGACGTCGGCCCGCCCGGCTGGCACACCACGTCGCGAAACGGGTGACCCTCAACCAGCTTCTGTCCCCTCACCCATGCGAGCAGATCGCGCACCTGTGCGGGGAAGTGCTCGTGCGCCGTCTCGGCCAAAGGGTTCAGTGCGAACGCCGTGCGGCCGTCGGAACCCGGCGCGCGGCCGAGGCCGAGATCGATGCGGCCAGGGGCGATCGCCTCCAGCACGCGGAATTGCTCGGCCACCTTCAGCGACGAGTAGTGCGGCAACATCACGCCCGCCGAGCCGACGCGGATGCGCGACGTCGTGGCGGCGATGGCGCTGATCAGGATCTCAGGTGCGGTGCCGGCCTGGGTTTCGCTGTTATGGTGCTCGGCGCACCAGTAACGGTAATAGCCAAGCGCCTCGCAGTGCTTTGCCAATGCGAGGCTCTCGCGGATCGAGGCGTCCGGCGAACGGCCGCTCACCACGGTGGACTGGTCGAGGACGGACAGGCGCAGCATGGGGGGCCTCCAAACGACGGCAGGATGGCCCGGCAACCCCGCGGGCGGGCCGATCCCGCTCAATTATGAAGCTTGGCTGATGAACGGCGAAGCCCCCCGAGCAGCCTTTGCCCAGGCCGAGGGCATCCCGGCCAACCGATCGCGCATCGTGCAATCGGTTGACCGTGCGGCACGCAAGCCAGGAGCGCGGTCCCCGCGCGATGCGGCGACGTTCCACAGGCGAATCTAACGCGGTGCGCCGGTTGCGGTCCCGCGCGGCCTGCGTCATCAACGCGGCATCATGTCCTCTACCGCCGAATCGATCCAATCGGACCGTCTGAGTGTGCCACACGGCTTTTTCACGCGGCGCGGCGGTGTCTCCGCTGGACCGTACGCCAGCCTGAACTGCAGCGTATCCAGTCAGGACTCACGAGACAGGGTGCTGCAGAACCGAGCGCGGGCGGCGCGGGCGATTGACGCGGACCCCTGCGGTCTTCTTGGCCTGATGCAGGTGCATGGGACAAGGGTGGTCCGCGTCACGGCATCCTGGCCCGTCGGCGAAGGACCGCGCGCTGATGCGATGGTGACGGACCGGTCGGATGTTGTTCTCGGCATCATTACTGCCGACTGCGCACCGGTGTTGTTTGCTGATGCCGCGGCCGGCGTGATCGGCGCCGCCCATGCCGGATGGCGAGGAGCGGTTGCCGGTGTGCTGGAAGCGACGCTCGCGGCCATGGGCAAACTCGGCGCCCGAGAGATCACCGCGGTCATCGGCCCCTGCATTCATCAGGCGTCCTATGAGGTGGGCGCCGATCTGCGCCATGCCGTGCTGGCACGCGACGCGGCGGATGCGCGCTTCTTCGCGACCGGACGGCGGGACGACCGCTGGCAGTTCGACTTGCCGGGCTACTGCGCCGCCCGGCTCGCGTCAGTCGGCATTGCCGCCATCGACTCGATCCGCATCGACACCCTGGCGGACGACGCCCGCTTCTTCAGCTACCGCCGCGCAATGCTGAACGGCGGCGGACCGATCGGCCATCAGATCTCGGCCATCCGGCTTGGCTGAGCGGCGAAGCGGGGTGCTGCATGGCTACCGTCCCCCGCTTGTTTGTCACGGCGCCGCTTGCATCCGGCGCACGCGTCGTCGGCACCGGAATGCAGGCCCACTATCTCGGTCGCGTGCTTCGCCGCGATGCCGGCAGTGCCGTGCTTCTGTTCAACGGCCGCGACGGTGAGTGGGCGGCCCGTATCGTCGCATTGCGCCGCGGTGACGCCGAATTCGCCGTCGACACCGCGCTTCGTCCGCAAGCGGCCGAGCCTGACCTCTGGCTGGTCTTCGCACTCTTGAAGCGCGATGCCATCGACCTTGTCGTGCAGAAGGCCACGGAGCTGGGCGCCGCGGCGCTCGTCCCAGTCATCACGGAACGAACCGTTGTCGCCCGCCTCAACGAGTCCCGCCTGGCCGCCATCGCGATAGAAGCGGCCGAGCAATCTGAGCGTCTCACGGTGCCAATGCTGCACGCCCCGACCCGACTGCCAGTCCTGTTATCCTCCTGGCCGCGGGACCGCGGCCTCTTTGCCGCACTGGAACGGGGCGCCGAGGCCCCTCTCCGCCGTACCGAGGGGCCGGCCGCGCTCCTGGTCGGCCCGGAGGGAGGTTTCACGCCGGCAGAGGTTGAAGCGCTTCGCCGGCATCCCCTTGTAACCCCCGTGAGCCTCGGTCCTCGCATCCTGCGGGCTGAGACCGCCTGCCTCGCCGGGCTGGCATTGTTGCAGGCGCCGCCGAGCGGCTAACCTGATTTTCGAGAACCCAAGACGCCTGGGAAGAACATGTCCAATCCCGGAGACGCTGACGCGACGCCCATTACGTCGATTGCCCAGCTCGCCGATTACATGGCCGCGGGCTGCAAGCCCCGCGATCAGTGGCGCATCGGCACCGAGCACGAAAAATTCGGCTTTCGTGACCCCGATCTCGCTCCGCCACCCTACGAACCGACGGATAACCACCCGGCGTCGATCCGGGATTTGTTGGCCGGATTGCAGCGCTACGATGCGGAGCCGATCCAGGACCACGGCAACACCATCGGCCTGAAACAGGAGAGGGCGGCGGTCTCGCTGGAGCCGGCCGGACAACTCGAACTGTCGGGCGCACCGCTGGAAACTCTGCACGAGACACAGGCCGAGCTCGCGACGCATTTCGATCAGGTGCGCAGCGTGGGGCGCGACCTGCGCATGGGCTTCGTGCCGCTCGGCTTCCATCCGCTGGCGCGGCGCGAGCAAATGCCTTGGATGCCGAAAGGCCGCTATGCCATCATGCGGCGTTACATGCCGACCGTGGGCCAGCTTGGCCTCGATATGATGACCCGCACCTGTACCGTGCAGGTCAACCTGGACTACGGGCCGGAAGCCGATATGGTCCGCAAGCTGCGCGTGTCGCTGCTGCTGCAGCCGCTGGCGACTGCCCTGTTCGCCAATTCCCCGTTCACTGAGGGGCGGCCGAACGGATTCCTCTCCTACCGCGCGCATGTCTGGACCGACACCGATAACGACCGCTCCGGCATCCCCGCGGTCATGTTCGAGGAAGGCTTCGGCTTCGAGCGATATGCCGAATGGCTGATTGACGAAGTGCCGATGTACTTCGTCTATCGCGACGGTCGCTACATCGATGTGGCGGGGAGCCGGTTCCGCGACTTCATGCAGGGCCGCCTGCCGACCGTTTCTGGCACCGAGGCGACGGTCGGCGACTTTGCGGACCACATGACCACGGTGTTCACCGACGTCCGCCTCAAGCGCTTCCTGGAGATGCGTGGTGCCGATGCCGGCCGCGCGGAGATGATGGTGGCGCAGTCGGCCTTCTGGGTCGGCCTGATGTATGACGACGCAGCTCTCGCCGCCGCTGAGGCTCTGCTGCGCGGTGCCGGCTGGCAGGACGCGGTGGCGTTGCGGGCCGCTGTGCCGCGCCTGGGGTTGGGCGCGCGGCTACCCTGGCGCGATGCTACGCTTCAGGAATTATCTCGGGATATTGTGGCAATCGCGCGTGACGGGCTCGTGGCCCGTGATCGCCGGGACGCGTCTGGCCGGGACGAATCGGTCTACCTCAATCCGCTCGAGGAGATTGTTTCGGGCGGACCAACCCAGGCAGAATACTGGCTCGGCCGCTTCCACCGACCGTGGTCGGGGGATGTTCGTCAAATTTTCGCTGAAGCCGCGATATGAAACGATCTTATCAACCTTGGCGGCCTCATCCAAATTGCGATACACTTGAGACATAACCGATGATGACGTGACGATGGCAGGCACGGCGATTCGGCCTACACCTAACACCCCACCGTCCGGCCCTTCGGGGCAGGTGGTCCTTCGTCTGCGCCTGATCGGCCAGATGGAAGCCTGGACGCTAACCAGCGAGAACGTGCTCCCAGCCGGACGCAAAACGCGCGCGTTGTTCGCC
>JASHQG010000358.1 GCA_030037665.1 Acetobacteraceae bacterium | reverse complement strand
GAGGTGGAAGCACAACTCCGTATCACCCCGACGATTGGCATTGGCATTCCCGGGGTGATCAGCCCGGCCACGGGGCGCGTGAAAAACGCGAACTCGACCGCACTGAACGGGCATCCGTTCGATCAAGACGTCGCGCGCAAGATCGGTCGCGAGGTGCGGGTGGAGAACGACGCCAATTGCTTCGCCCTCTCGGAGGCCACTGATGGTGCCGCCAAGGGCTATCGTGTGGTATTCGGCGTCATCCTGGGAACCGGCGTCGGCAGCGGCGTCGTGATTGACGGGCGAGTTCATGGCGGACCACACGGCGTCGCCGGAGAGTGGGGACACAACCCGCTGCCCTGGCCCCGGCTGGACGAGCTCCCTGGCCCGCATTGCTGGTGCGGCAAGTGGGGCTGTCTGGAGACCTTTGTCTGCGGCCCGGCGCTGGCGCGGGACTCCGACGGACCGGAAGCGCGCGATGCCAGTGCTTTGCCGGCGCGCGCGGCAGCCGGCGATACAAGCGCGCAGGCGGCATTGGCGCGGCACACGGACAGGGTGGCACGGGGCTTAGCCCAAGTCGTCAATTTGCTCGACCCTGACTGCATCGTTCTCGGTGGCGGGTTGTCCAACATGGACCATCTCTACACCCAGCTGCCGCGGTTGCTGCCGCGCCACGTGTTCAGCGACGTCATCGCCACGCCGATCGTGCGCAACAAACATGGAGACTCGTCGGGAGTCAGGGGAGCGGCGCGGCTGTGGGAGGCACAATAATCAGACCTCTCCCCGAGAGAAGGAGAGACCGCCGCGAAGCGCCCCGAGAGGCCGGGAATGCACGCCCCCCGCCCGGCATGGCTTCTCGCGCGCAGCTTTCCCGCTCGACATGTGAGATCCACTTGTGCCGCGATTGCGCGTCCGTGACCGACACACCTGCCCCCTGTCCGGTCTGCCGGGGCGCCCGGTTCATCTCCCATCCCGAGCTGTTCTCCCTCACGATTGCCCACATCGACTGCGATGCATTCTACGCCAGCGTGGAGAAGCGCGACCGCCCGGACCTTGCGGCCAAGCCCGTGATCGTCGGCGGCGGCGTGCGCGGCGTGGTTACCACCGCCTGCTACGTCGCCCGGATGTACGGCGTGCGCTCCGCCATGCCGATGTTCAAGGCGCTGAAAGCTTGCCCGGACGCGGTTGTGATCCGCCCCGACTTCGCCAAATACGTCGCAGTATCGCGGCAGATTCGCGCGCTAATGAATCGCCTTACCCCGCTGCTGCAGCCGCTGTCGATCGATGAGGCGGTGCTGGATCTGGCTGGCACCGAAGCGCTGCACGGTGCGCCGCCCGCCGTCGTGTTGGCTCGCTTCGCCCGCGACGTGGAACGCGAGGTGGGTGTCACCGTATCCATCGGCCTTGCCGCGAACCGTCTGCTGGCGAAGATTGCCGCTGGCCGCGACAAGCCGCGCGGCTTTGCAGTGATTGGCGCGGCCGAAGCCGCCGCCGTACTTAGGCTCGAGCCGGTGCGGCTCTTGCCCGGCATTGGGCCGGCACTGGCGCAGAAGCTGGCAACGCTCGGCATCACTCAGCTAGGACATTTGCAGGCGCTGTCCGACCGCGATGCGCTGCGCAGGCTCGGTGAGGACGGCCCGGCGCTCGTGCGTCGCGCACGCGGGGAGGATTCACGCCCGGTCGATCCGTCACGTGAGAGCAAGTCGATCAGTGCAGAGACAACGTTCGACAGGGATCTGTCCCGCGTCGAGGACCTGGAACCGCAACTCTGGCGCTTGTCCGAAAAACTCGCTCGGCGACTGAGGGAGCATGACCTCGCCGCCGCCGGCGTGGTGCTAAAGCTGAAGACCGACCGGTTCGCCGTCCGCACCCGCAATGCACGCCTGCCGAACCCGACGGCGCTGCCCGATCGTTTGTTCGGAGCGGCCCGCGCGTTGCTGGTGCGCGAGGCGACCGGAGCCGCGTTCCGGCTGATTGGCATTGGCGCACAGCCGTTGGTGCCGGGCGATCTGGCCGATCATGGCGACCTCGCCGACGCGGAGACGCCGAGACTCGCAGCGGCGCAGGCGGCGATCGACGTGCTCCGGCAACGCTTCGGCGAGGGGGCAATCCGGCGTGGAAGGTCGCTGCGCCAGACAACCTCTCACAGCTGAACCTCCGCTTAAATGCAAGCGGCGTCATTCGGCGCTCACCGCGACGCTTGAAAGCCGGAGCTTCTGCTGCGGATTCAGTCGCCGGACTCGCCGGACGATTTGTTCGACGCATCGCCGCACACCGACGACCGCTGTATCACCGTCGTGGCACAGGACAACTCGGGCGAGCTGGACGTCCGGCCGCGCGACAGGGTCCGGATTGCCGCGCCATCCTTCCCGCACATGTTCGTGATGAATGGCGCCGACATGCCGGCGCATCCGACCAGCGACCGAGGGCAGCCAGTGCTTGACCGGGCGCAGAAGGTCGCCCATGGCGAACGCCATTCGCGCCCTCACTTCTCCGACATGAATCTGGATGACACCATCGTCTGGCTGCTTGTCTGCTGTGGGGCCGGAGGGCCGCCGCCCCACGATGCAGTACGAAGACCGCCCGCTCGATCGGCTGCACCACAGCTGCAGCTACCGACCGGCGTACGGAAATACCTTGTCGGCTGACGAGAGTTGACGACCGGCTGCACCGTCCAGGAAATATCGGCCAACACGCGCAGCGGATTGACGAGCAAAGGAAGCACGATTGTGAAAGCCTATGAAGCCATCGCACAGTCCCTCATCGCCGAGGGGGTTACCGACTTTTTCGGGCTGATGGGTGACGGCAACATGTGGCTGTGGGGCGCGCTGTGCCGCAACCCGGCGGTCAAACCGTACAACGCGCGCCATGAATCGATGGCCGTCTCGATGGCGGACGGCTATAGCCGCACCAGCGGGAAGATCGGCGTGGCCATGGTTACCTGCGGGCCCGGCCTGACTCAGTGCGGCACCTCGCTGATCGCCGCCTATCGCGGCAAGACGCCGCTGGTGCTGATCGCCGGCGAAATCGAGCCGGGTGCCAAGAACCGCACGCAGTCGATGGACCAGCGCCGTTTCGCCGAGGCCTCCAGTGCGCGTTTCCACACCGTCACCAGCCTCGACAATATGGGGGAGGAAATTGCTGAGGCGTTCTACGCCGCGCGCATTCACCGAGGCCCCGTCGTGCTCAACCTGCCGATGCATCTGCAGGAAAACGAGCTTGACTGGGATTACGAATTCCGCCCCTCGACCGATTTCCTGCCGCCACGTGTCGAAACGCCGAGCGCGGACGTGCTGGCGCCAGTGATCGAGAGACTCAGTGCCGCGGAACGCCCGGTAATCGTCGCCGGCCGCGGCGCCCGCGCCGCCAATGCACGTGACGAGATCATCCGCCTGGCCGACCGGGTTGGCGCCCTGCTTGCCACCTCATTGCAGGGCAAGGGTTACTTCGCCGGTCATCCGTGGGACATCGGGATCGCGGGCGCCTTCGCCTCCGCCCCGTCCGAACAATTGCTTGCCGAGGCGGACTTCGTCCTCGGCGTCGGCGCCGAGCTTGGATATTACACCACCGAAGGTGGCCTGCTGTTCCCTTCCGCCGAGGTCGCGCGCATCGACATCCGCGCCATGCCGGACGAAATCGGCGTTATCCCCGGCCTCTATGTGCAGGGTGATGCGCGCAAATCTGTCGCGGCAATCAACGAGGCGCTGGAATCGCGCCAGGTCCGCCGCGAAGGCTTCCGCACCGCCGCCGCACGCGCCGTGCTTGATGCGCCGCCTCACCAATTCGAACCGCCGCACGACGGGCTGGACCCCCGCACGTTGGCCCGCATGCTGGGTGAATCGTTGCCGAAGGGCGCATTGTTCACCGTTGGCGCCGGGCATTTTTTCGCCTGGATCGGTATGTACGCGCCGCTGCCCGAGGGCGTGGAGATTCAGTACTCCTACGGCTTCGGCGCAGTGGGCCAGGGAATTGGCGTCGCGATCGGCACCGGCGCCGGCAACCCTCGTCGTCCGCACATCGCCGTCGAGGGCGACGGCAGCCTGATGTTCAACATCCAGGAACTGGAAACGATCGTCCGTCATAAAATGCAGATGGTGCTTGTGGTGTGGAATGACACCGGCTACGGCGCGGAGGTGCACAAGCTGGTGGCCAAGGGATTTGATGAGAAATTGGCACAGTGGGAGTCGCCGAACTTCGTCGCGCTCGCCAAGGCGTTCGGCGGGGACGGTGTGCTGCTGCGCGATGTGAGCGAGCTGCCGGCCGCCATCGCGGCGGGGCTGCGCAATGGCGGCCTCTATCTGATCGACGCGCGCGTGTCGCCAACCACCCCGACCGATCCCTACGCCAAGGTGCATTTTGGCCGTGAAAGCCACGCGCCGCTGCTACGCCCGGTGGGTTAACGGATGCATTTCGCAGGCGAGTTTCGTGTCCCCGGCACACCGGACGAGGTGATGCGTCGCTTTGTCGACGTGCCGCGCATGGCAAGATGCATGCCCGGTGCAGTGCTGGAGCCGCAAGCGGAGGACGGATCGTGGCCAGGCGCGATGGTCGTGTCGTTCGGACCCAAGAAAATCAACTTCAAAGGGCGGGTGACCTGCGAGTTCGACCAGCAAGCGCAGGCCGGTAAGCTGCAAGGCCGCGGCAGCGCCGATATGCGTGCGGCGCGGATCGGAGTGAAGTTGTCGTTCGCGTTGCACGCCGACACGGCGGCGGCGGCACCAACCACGGTTGTCAGCATCGTGTCTGACGCGGAGCTCGGCGGTGTGCTGGCGGATTTTGCCCGCACCGGTGGCGTGCCGGTGGCCAACGCGATCATGGCGGATTTTGCCCGCCGTGCGGCGCAGGAGTTCGCTCAGGACACGCCTGTCGCCGATGGGCCTGCGGCGGCAGCCGGAGAGCAGGCGGGACCGCAGCGGCCGATGCAACCGGCCGTGCCGTTGCACGCAGGAAGCCTGCTCTGGACGATCATTGCTGCGCAGTTCGCTCGCCTCGCCCGGTGGCTCGGCCTGCGCGCACACGACGCGTAATGCGTAGCCGCCCTGATCGGGCTGCCAGCGTCCTGCAAACAAGTTTGCCCGCGCTATGCCGGAATCCGTCCCATCATCACCGCAACGTCGCGCGCCATTTCCAGTGCCCGCTCGGCCTCCAGCGAAGCGGCACGGTGGAACGTACGCTTGGTCTGCCACAGAAACTCTTTGTTCCACCCGGAGAGCCGCTCGGCCATCCCCATTGCCGCGTCCATCAACCCGTCGTCTGGCACAACGCGGTTGACTAAGCCGAGTTCGTACGCCCGCTGGGGCAGCATATTCTCACAAAGCGTCAGCAGTTCGAACGCCACCTTCTTGCCCATGAGGTGTACCGCATGCGCTGTAACCGTTGAGGCGGTAAGGCCGGCCTTCAGCTCAGGATAGCCAAAACGTGCGCTCTCGGCTGCGACGACCAGGTCGCTGCCGAGCGCCAGCCCGCAGCCGGCGCCGAGCGCATAGCCGTGCACCGCCGCGATAATGGGCTTGTCCACCCGTGCAAGCAGTTTGCTCAGCGCGATGTTGGCATCGCTATGGCGGATCAGATTGGGGCGATTCTCGGTGGTGAGCGGACGCGGTACGGATGTATCCGCTCCGGCGCAGAACGCCCGCCCCGCCCCGGCCAGCACGACCACGCACACCGCGTTGTCGTCCTGGACAGCGTGGAGCGCCTCGGTCAACGCATGCACCAGCTCGGCGTTCAGCGCATTCAGCTTCGCTGGGCGGTTCATGGTCAGCAAGCGCACCGCGCCCCGCGTCTCGGTCAGCAGTACTTCATCCATCTGGTTTCCCCCACCTGTGTTCTCACAATGAACTGCCTGGGCTGCGCGCCATAGTCCACCTCGCCCAACGTCGGGCGCATCGGCCGGCGGGTGAGCGACGGCGGCGGCGGCGGCCGTGCAGGCGACCAGTGCGGCACGACCGGCGTTCATGCCGATCACCGCGAGCGACAGCAGGGTGGAGACCGAGCTCTCGATCTTGAGGTCCCGCTTCATGACTCGCGCCGGCGCATCGCCAGGCGCGCCTGGCGACGACACGATGAAGGATGAGCGTCCGGCGGCAGCTTCCATGCCACGGCGGAAGCCGTTTCTCTTCGGTAGCGAAGTCCACGAAAAGGATGTCGGCGTCGTCGCGGACCTATGTCTCGATCAGGCGGATGGCGGCGCCGGTGGGAACGGTCCATCGATTTGGTACCAAGCTAATTCTGCCGGCTAACTCGGTCGCCAGAAGCTACCCCACCCAGGAAACGCCTGCGCGGTACCCCGTGTTGACGAACAATGGAGATGGGCCGTACCGCTATCGCCTGACTGTCTGCCAACCCCTTCAAAGGACCGCGTTCAAGCCGGCCCCCGACACGCTCCTTGCCTCTGCCCCCGCTTTCCGGCATGGTCCATCTGCTCCGGTGACGCGTTCCCAGGCGGCAGATTCACTGCCCGCCCGGCCCGCCCCGGTGGGCGCCGCGATCCGCCGGCCGCCCGGGCCAACGCCCGGAGAGCGTCGTCAGGGGGGAAGGTCCGCGTCCGCCGCAGCCGCGTCACCGACCGTTGCGCGCCCGAGCGGCGCGCCGGGGCTGGACCGCGGTCCGGTCGGCACACGCTTCACACGATGCGGCGTTCCCGACCGGGGACCTGCCGCGTCGACGCCGGAGACCGAATGACCGTGCCATGCTTTCCCACCATGGAAGCAGCGCCTCTCGCCATTGGCGGTGGGTGCGGCACGTCTGACCGCCTAATCATTGACCTCCGGCGGGACAGACGCCTTCCCGCAAAGCTTTCCAGTCGCCCTCAGGCGCCGGCCCGATTCGGGGCCACGGCGCTGATCCGGGCGGCGCACCGGAGTTCACGACTGAATGACCAAGCGCATGCTGATCGACGCCACGCACGCGGAAGAAACCCGCGTCGTGGTGCTGGATGGTAACCGGCTCGAAGATTTCGACGTCGAGACATCGACCAAGCGTCAGCTAAAGGGCAACATCTACCTAGCCAAGGTGGTGCGCGTGGAGCCGAGCCTCCAGGCGTGCTTCGTCGAGTATGGCGGCAACCGCCACGGTTTCCTGGCCTTCAGCGAAATCCACCCCGACTACTATCAGATCCCCGTCGCCGACCGGCAGCGGCTGATCGAGATGGAGGAGGAGGAGGCGCGCCGCGAGGAGGAGGAAGCGGAACGCGAGCTGGCCGCTGCGCCGGAGCTGGCCGCCGAGCCGGCCGCTGAATCCACCTCCCCGGCGCCGAGAACTGACGCTGGGCCGTTGGCCGCGGAGCCTGCAACCGCGGTAGCCGAAGACGATTCCGCCGCCCCAGGCCCAGAAGCTGACGCGGCGCCGTTGGCCGCGGAGCCTGCAACCGCGGTAACCACGGACGAGTTCGTTGCCCTGCCGTCCGAACCTGATACCGGACGATCGGTCAGCGAGACTGTAACCGAGATAGCCGGCGCCGACTCCGCCGCCTCAGCGCCGGAACCTGACGCCGCGGCGTTAGCCTCCGAGCCGGGCGCCGTGGAAGCCGGAGACGAGTCCGGCGCTGCGCCCACACCAACGGGCCACGCACCCGACGCTCCAGAGCCATCCGCGCAACCCGAAACCAACGAAGCCGCTGCCCGATCCGTGGGCCCCGAGCCGGAACCCGTTGCCGCCGCGCGGCGACCGGAAACCGCGGCCCCAGAACAGGCGGCAGAGCCCGCAGCGGCAGTGCCGGGCGAAGAGATACACACGGTCGCCGAGCCGACCAACGCCGTAGCGTCGCCACCCGCGGTCGCCGGCCCCGGACTGCGGGCGGAAGCCACGCAACGGGAACATCCCGACGATGATGGCCGGGCGCCACGGGCGACACGCGCCCAGCCGCTGATCATCGAGTCGGATACGCTCAGCGGCCCGCTCGAAGACACAAGCGCGCACGATGACGCAGAAGTCGCAGACAACATCGTCGAAGCCGACGCGGAACATGAGTTCGCTGCAGATGCCGACGTCATCCCGGAAGCACCGCCGCCCGAGACCGTCGGTGGCGAGTCTGACGCAGCGGAAGAGCAACGCGAACGTCGCATCCCGCCACGCTTCCTGCGCAACTACAAAATCCAGGAAGTGATCCGCCGCCGCCAAATCCTTCTGGTGCAGGTGGTGAAGGAGGAACGCGGCACCAAAGGCGCGGCTGTGACCACCTATCTGTCACTCGCCGGGCGGTTCGGCGTACTCATGCCCAACTCGCCGCGTGGCGGCGGGATTTCCCGCAAGATCACCTCCGCCGCGGACCGCCGCCGTCTGAAGGAGATCACGGCCGAACTGGAAATTCCTAAGGGCATGGGCCTGATCGTCCGTACCGCCGGCGCCAACCGCCCGAAGGCCGAGATCAAGCGTGACTGCGAGTACCTGCTCCGGCTGTGGGACGACATTCGGGAGCATACGCTGAAATCCGTTGCCCCTGCGCTGATCTACGAGGAAGCCAGCCTGATCAAGCGCGCCATCCGCGACGTCTATTCGCGCGACATTGATGAAATTCAGGTCGATGGCGAGGACGGTTGGCGCGCCGCCCATGAATTCATGCGCATGCTGATGCCGAGCCATGCGAGGAAGGTGCAGCTCTGGCGCGACGCCTCGCAACCTCTGTTCTCCCGCTACCAGGTCGAGGCGCAGCTCGACGCCATGCTGCAGCCAATCGTGCAGCTTCGCTCCGGCGGCTACCTGGTCATCAACCAGACCGAAGCGTTGGTCGCAATCGACGTGAATTCCGGCCGCTCAACGCGCGAACGCGGCATCGAGGAGACCGCGCTGCGCACCAACCTGGAAGCCGCCGACGAAGTGGCGCGCCAGTTGCGTCTGCGCGATCTCGCCGGGCTCATCGTCATCGACCTCATCGACATGGAGTCGAAGAAGCACAACGCGATGGTCGAGCGCCGAATCAAGGAGGCGCTGAAGAACGACCGCGCGCGGATTCAGGTTGGCCACATCAGCCATTTCGGCCTGTTGGAGATGAGCCGCCAGCGACTGCGCCCCTCGCTGGCTGAGACCAGTTTCATCGTGTGCCCGCACTGCGGCGGTACCGGCCACGTGCGCAGCACGGAAAGTGCCGCGATCCACGTGCTGCGCGGCATCGAGGAGGAAGGGAGCAAGCGCCGCGCAGCGGAGATCGTCGTATACACACTGACCGCGACAGCGCTCTATATCCTCAACCACAAGCGCGACAGGCTGGCGGACATCGAGGCACGTTACAGCATGCGCGTCGCCGTCACGGGCGACGAAACGCAGCTCACCCCCCTGTTCCGCATCGAGCGCGTGCGTGCGCAAACCACGAGAGAGCTGCCCCCACCCGCCGTGACGCCGGACCTGCAACCAGCCGCGGTGTCGCCGCCCGAGGCCGGCGAAGACGACGAAGAAGAGACCGTCCTCTCCGAAGAACCGGTAGACGACGAGGAAGCCGAAGAGGTCGGTGAGCACGCCCGTATGGAAGAGGCCGAAACGAGTGGTGAGCGGTCCGAGCGCCGCCGCCGCCGGCGGCGGCGCCGGCGCGTTGGACGACCGGACGAAGGCCACCAGCCAGACCAGGTGGAGGCCCCGATCTTATCCGAAATGCCGGAGGTCGAGACGCCGATCGCTGCGTCCGAGACCGAAGAGCCGGCTTCGGAGGCCCAGGTTGAGGGCGTGCCGGAGCATCCGGACCAAGGCGGCGAGGATGACGCGCGCGGCCGTCGCCGTGGTCGCCGAGGCGGGCGGCGGCGCGGGCGGCGCGATGACGCCGAGACATCGCCCTACGCGGCCCCCGGCGCCGACCAGCCTGACCTCGCGCCGGCATATATCGGGCCGACGCCCGCGAACCCGTTTGGTGGACAAACCTTCGACATCTTCGATGTGCTCGAACAAGCCGAAGCTGCCGCGGCGCGGCCAGAGCCATCGGCGCCAATCGAACTGGTGCAGCCAGAGCAGCCCGGGTCCGCCCCCGACGCTGTCAACGCTGTCGCCCCCGAGCCGGCCGCGGTGACCCCAGAGGTTGCCGAAGTGCTGCCGGAACCGGCCCCCGCGCAGGACCCCGCGCCGGCTTCCGAGCCGGTGCGGTTGCACGAGCCGGAGCTGACCGACACCACCGCGGCCGAGCCGGACATGATGAATACCGGGGGCCTGGAACCTGTTGCGTCTGAACCGATGGCCGCAGAGTCCGCGCCGGCGGCCCCGCCCGTCTACGCTGACGCTGACGTCGCGAACGATGTGGCGGCGGAACCTGCAGTCAAGCCGATCCTCGTCGGTAGCGGAGAGGAGCCCGCCGAACGCAAGCGCGGCTGGTGGCGCAGATAAACCGCATCGACCTCTCCCGCGAGGCACGCGGGAGGGGTTGCGACGCAAAGCGGCGCGGCTGCGGGGTGTCCTCATCGTCGAACCTTCCCGGCCCCCCTGCCCGCCCCCATATCCACGCCAACCGCTCCGCAGTCCTGCGGCGCACCGCCTGCCCTCTCTGCCCCACACCCCGAGGTATCCACACCCCAGCATGGACATAGAAAGCGGCGACCTTGCCTTCCTGCCTCTCGGCGGGACGGGCGAGATCGGCATGAACCTCAACCTCTACCGATGCGACGACAGATTCCTCGCCGTTGACTGCGGCATCGGCTTTGGCGGCGCCCAGTACCCCGAAGTCGACATCATGGTTCCCGACCCGGGCTTCATCGCCGACCGGCGCGATAAGCTGCTGGGCCTGGTCATCACCCACGCACATGAGGACCATATCGGCGCGGTAGCCCATCTTTGGCCCCTGCTTCGCTGCCCTGTCTATGCGACGCCGTTTGCCGCCGCGTTCCTGCGCCGCAAGCTGATCGAGGCGCAGCTTCTCAACCAGGTGCAGATCCACGTCGTGCCGCAAGGCGGCAGTCTGAACCTGGGCCCCTTCGCACTGCACTTCATCCACATGTCGCATTCGATCCCAGAGGCGCAGGCGCTGGCGATCGAGACGCCGTACGGCATTGTGCTGCACACCGGCGACTGGAAGCTGGACCCGCAGCCACTGATCGGCCCGCGGACCGACGAAACGGCGCTCGCGCGGCTTGGCGAACGCGGGGTGCTGGCCATGATCTGCGATTCCACCAACGCGATGGTCGAAGGCCACTCCGGCAGTGAAGCCGAAGTTCGCCAGAGCCTCTCGGTATTGTTGCGCGGCCTCCGCGGCCGTGTCGCGGTCACCTGTTTCGCCAGCAACGTCGCCCGAGTGGAAAGCATCGCGCTGGCCGCGCGCGACTGCGGCCGCCGCGTCGCCATGGTCGGCCGCAGCCTGCGAAATCTGGACGCCGCTGCACGCGAATGCGGCTACCTGAAAGGCATTCCGCCCTTCCTCCACGAAGAGGACGTCGATGAGGTCGCCGACGACAGCATTCTCATCCTGATCACCGGCAGCCAGGGCGAACCGCGCAGCGCGCTCGCCCGCGTCGCCATGGACACGCACAAGCACGTGGCTCTCGGTGAAGGTGACACGGTGATTTTCTCGTCGCGTGTCATCCCCGGCAACGAGCGCGCGATCGGAACAGTGCAGGACAATCTGGTGCGCCGCGGCGTACACCTGATGACCGACGCCGACCACATGATCCACGTCTCCGGTCATCCGGCACGCGATGAGCTGCGCCGGTTGTACCGGCTGGTGAAGCCGCGCTACAGCGTACCGGTGCACGGCGAGTGGCGGCACCTCTCAGCTCATGCGGCACTGGCACACGAAGCCGGCGCCAAACCAATCCTGATCGAGGATGGTGACATCCTGCGGCTTGGCCCAGGCCGCGCCGAGGTGGTGGACAGCGCGCCAGTCGGAAGGCTGGTTCCTGACGGCGGTCGTCTGGTGCCGCTCTCCGGCGCGCTCATGTCCGCCCGCCGGCGGATGTTGTTCAACGGAATCGTGCTCGCGAGCATTGCCGTCGACGAAGCCGGTCGCCTGCGCGGCCAGCCACGCGTCAGCGCACCCGGTCTGCTTGATCCCGATGCGCCGGAGACGGCGCAAGTCAGCGGCGAGCTTGCTGACGCCGTCGCCGAGCTGCCGGCACCGCTGCGCCGTGATGACGCCGCATTGACCGACGCGGCGCGTGCCGCGCTGCGCCGCTCGCTCGGCAAGCGATTGCAGAAGCGCCCGCTGGTGGATGTGCACTTGCTGCGTGTCTGAATCTCTTGCCCACATTGCGGAAGAGGATCGGAAATGCTCCCATGTCTCCCTGGCATGACGTTCTGAACGATAGGGTTCGTGGTTGTGTTGCCGAGTATGGCGCACTCGCCGCGGCGGGCTGGGCGTTCTTTGCCACTCTCGGCCTGGTCCCCGCCGCCGGCTCGCTCACCACTCGCGCCGGCGCGCAGTTCGAGCCGCACGACGTGGACCGGCGCCCGCCCGCACCGGACGACCTACTGCTGCCTTCCGCCTGCGCGCTCTGGCTGATCTCGGACGAGCGGGATCACCTGGTGATCCGGCCACGTGCACCCCCTGTTATCAGCCTCGCAGTCGGCGTTCTGCAGACGTTTTGGGGCGCGACAGTCGGCGGGCCCTCTACGTTATCTGCGCTGACCGTTGGCTTTGATGGCCGTCCGCGCCGGCACGTCCTGCGCTTGCTGACCCTTTCGCTGATGATGACGTTGCTCGACGTGCTCGTCTCGGTCCTGGCGATGGCGGTGCCGCGGGCTGCCGAACTGGCCGTCCAGCTCGAGCGCTTGTCGGCTTTTATAACCACCAATCCGGCGACGCTGATGCCGCGGGAGGCTGATGGAGTGCCGGCCGCATGAGCTGGTTTACGGGCCTGGTTGTTTATTTCCTGATCTGGTGGGTGGTGTTGTTTGCGGTCCTTCCAATCGGCACGCATCCGAGCGCGGAACCCGATCCGGCCAGCGGATTTCGCGGCGTTCCACAGCGGCCACAGCTGTGGCGGAAAGTACTGATTACGACACTGGTTGCAGCGGTTGTATGGGGCGGCGCGGATTGGTTAATCAGCAGCCCGTACATCAGCTTCCGCCACGGCTATTTTGCTGCACCGAAGGACGGGTGACCAGCACTCCTCGGCCACGAGGTCAGAGAGATCGAGGCGCACAGGGCCGCCGGTGAGCGGCGGAATGCACGGTGCTTGCGCGCCGTTGGTCGCGCACGCGCATGGCGCAAATCGCGCGTCGGCATCCCCGACCAAGCCGGACGGGATACGTATCACGGCACGATGATGTAGTGGATCGTGAAGGTCAGATCGATGTTGCTCGCGGTGATGTCGGCCGGCAGCGGCGGCAGGTTAGCGCTGCGGAACACCGAGAGCGCACCCAGGTTCAGCCACGGTGAATTAGATGCGCGCGTCACGTCCGCCATCTCAACGCGTCCGTCGTGCGCGACCGTCATGCTGACGGTGACATCGCCATGCTGGCCCAGTCTTGCCGCCTCGTCGGGATAGTAGCCGTGCCGTGCCCACCAGGCGGCCACCAGGTTCAGCCAGTCGGGACCGACCTCCCGGCCGTTCGCCTCGGCGTGGATTTGCAGGCTGTCTGATCCACCGCCGGGCGGCGCGAATGACAGATCGATGGCCCCTGGCCGCGGCGCCGCACGGCGTTCCGTCGGTCGCGCCGTCATGCGTGGGCTGCCATTGAATGAGAACTGCATCGGCATCGGGAACTCCGATCGCCGGCGCTCGACTGCCCTCGCAGCCGGCGCAGGCTGCCGCGGTGCCGGCACGGGCGACGGTGGCAGCGGCAGAGCCGGCCCAGGAGTCGCCACAGCCGGCGGCGGCGCGGGCTTTGGCGGCGGGACCGCTGGGGCTGGGATCTCCTCGGCCCTCGGAACGGTTGGTGGCCGTGGTTGCGCCGCCAATGGGACCGGCGGGGTCGGGATCGTCTCGGTCTGCGGAACGGGCGGCGGTCTTGATTGCGGCGGCGACGGGACCGGCCTGGCCGGGATCGCCTCGGTCTGTGCAGCGGGTGGTGGTTGTGGTTGCGGCGGCGATGGTGCCGGCCTTGCTGTGGGCTTTGACGGTGCCGTCCGAGGAACGGCCGGCGGTGTCGGCGCCGGATTGGGTGCCGCCTGAACCGGCGGCCGCTCCGGTGGGGCGGTGGCCGCGGGCGGCGGGGTCGGTGGGGCGGCGGCAGGCGGCGACGTTGGCGGAACCGGCTTCAGACTGGGCTGCGGTGCCGGCGACGCGGGCTTGTTCTGCGACGGCTTTCCGGGCGTCGGCACGGACGGCGGCGTCTTGGATCCGCCCTCAAAGATAACGTCCACCGGGATCGGCGGCACCGGCTCAGCCAGCTTTCGTGCCTGGTTGGCAGCGACGAAAAACAGCAGCAGCAGACCGAGATGCAACAGGATGGAGGCTGAGGCCGCCCAGCCGCTGCGCGTGCGTGTGGTCGGCCCGCGCAGCCGTGTCTCGGACGAAGCGGCCAACGCGGGCGTCATTCCGCGCGGGATCGGGGCGGCCAGCCATGCCGCTAACCTATGCCGCCGCGACATAACACAGGGGCTCGAATGGGGGCATCAGCAAGGAGCGCTTTACCAGCCCCATCCACGGCCAGGAAGAGGAGACGCTCCTCGACCTGCCCGTGTGACTGGCGTTTCCTCCCCAAACTTGGCCCGTTTCAGTCACCGGGATGGGGCCGGAGGTTCCCTTAGCGCGGCGGGGACGGCGAGTCACCTGTTTTTGTGCGAATTATTGGAGGATAACGGAGGCTTTATTGCGCCACGCTATTGTGCAGCGCACAATAATTCCGGCCCCAGGCGCGTCGTGCGCGCATCTGGCGGCGGCCGGTTGGCCCCGCTAGGGTCCGGCCGCACAACCATACGGGTCCGTCAAGATGCGCCTGTCCCGCAGCTTCATTCCCACGATGAAGGAGACCCCCGCCGAGGCGCAGATCGCCTCCCACCGCCTGATGCTGCGCGCCGGACTGGTGCGGCAGACCTCCGCCGGCATCTACGCGTGGCTGCCACTTGGCTTCCGGGTGCTGAAGAACATTGAGCGCATCGTGCGCGAAGAACAGGACGCGTCCGGGGCGCAGGAAGTGCTGATGCCGACGATCCAGCCGGCAGAGCTGTGGCGGGAAAGCGGCCGTTACGACGACTACGGCAAGGAAATGCTGCGTATCACCGACAGGCATGATCGGGACATGCTGTACGGGCCGACGAACGAGGAGGTGATCACCGACCTGTTCCGCCAGTCGGTGCGTTCGTACCGCGAGCTGCCGCAGATTCTTTACCACATTCAGTGGAAGTTCCGCGACGAGGTGCGGCCTCGGTTCGGTGTGATGCGCGGGCGGGAGTTCCTGATGAAGGACGCGTACTCGTTCGACCTGGACTATGCCGGCGCGGTGGTCAGCTATCGCAAGATGATGCTGGCCTATATGCGTACCTTCCAGCGACTGGGACTGAAGGCGATCCCGATGGAGGCCGAGAGCGGCCCGATCGGCGGCGATCTGTCGCACGAATTCATCATCCTCGCGCCGACCGGCGAGAGCCAGGTTTATTACGATGCTGCCTTCGAGGAGATCGATTATCTGTCGCGCGGTGCCGGTGGCTTCAGCCACGACAGTGCCGCGGACCTGCACCGCTTCTTCGGCGAGATGACGTCGCATTATGCAGCGACGGACGAGAAGCACGACCCTGCCAAATGGGCGCAGGTCGATCAGACCCGGCGACGCGAAGGGCGCGGCATCGAAGTGGGCCACATCTTCTATTTCGGCACGAGATACACGAAGGCGATGAACACCACGGTGGCGGCGCCGGACGGCACGCACGTGCATCCGGAAATGGGCAGCTACGGCATCGGCGTATCGCGCCTCGTCGGCGCGGTGATCGAGGCCAGCCACGACGACGCCGGCATCATCTGGCCCGACGGCATCGCACCGTTCAAGGCGGCGATCCTGAACCTACGCCGTGGCGACGCGGGATGCGATGCGATGTGCGAGGCGTTATATGCGAAGCTTGGCCGCGATGCGCTCTACGATGACCGCGAGGAGCGTGCCGGGGCGAAGTTTGCCGATGCGGACCTGATGGGGCATCCGTGGCAGATCATCGTCGGCCCGCGCGGTGCAGCCGCCGGTATGGCGGAGCTGAAGCGGCGCGCGACGGGCGAGCGCGTTGAACTGACGCCCAACGAGGCGCTGGGACGGATCGGTTGCTCGGCATAGTGCAGCGGCGGGCAACAGCCGCGGGCCGTTCCCTCGCCCTGAAAGCTTGGGCCGTGAAGCAGACCAAGACCGCGCGGTGCTGTGGAAACCACCGCAGCCGATCGCTCTTTGCACCCTTCGCCGCATCCCTGGCCCGCTGCGCGGCCCAAGCCCTTGAGGTGAACCGGGGCGCCGCACGTTCGCGGCCTTTCCGCTGAATGTTCGGCCCCTTCGAACGCGCCGTCGCCGGCCGTTATCTGCGCGCGCGTAAGGGAGAGCGCTTCGTTTCCATCATAGCCATTTTCTCCCTGGTCGGGATCGCGCTGGGTGTTGCCACACTGATCGTCGTCACCAGCGTGATGAGCGGATTCCAGCAGCAGCTCGTCACGCGCTTGCTCGCGGTCAACGGCGACGTAACTGTGACGGCCTATGCCGGCAGGCAGATCGACAACAGCCAGCAACTCCTGCACCGCATCCGTGCCATCCCTCACGTCGTGTCCGCCATCCCCATGCTCGACGGCCAAGCCCTGTTCACCACCAACAACGGCGGCGCACGGGGCGGTATCGTGCGGGGCATGACGCTGGACGACCTGAGTGCGCTGCATTCTGTCAGCGACCACATTGTCGCCGGCGACCTGAACAACTTCACCGGAGACGATGCCATCATCGTCGGCGCGGATCTGGCCCAATCTTTTCGCCTGCAGGTCGGCGATTCGATGACGGTGATATCTCCGCAGGGCGCCGCGACGGCGTTCGGCACCATCCCGCGGATCCGCGCATACAAGGTCGTGGCGATCTTCGATGCGGGCCTGAGTGATTACAACAGCTCGATCGTATTCCAGCCGTTGCCGGCCGCCCAGGCGTTTTTCATGAAGCCGGGAGGGATAACGCAAATCCAGATCCGCCTGACCAACCCGGATCTGGTTTCCGAAGTCGCGCGCCCGCTGGTCCAGGCTCTGCAGGGCCAGCAGGTGCTGGTGCGCGACTGGCGCCACGCCAACGATACGCTGGTCTCGGTACTGCAGGTGCAAAAGGATACGATGTTCATCGTACTGGGCATGATCGTGCTGGTAGCAGCCTTCAACGTGATCTCCTCGCTGATCATGCTGGTGAAGGACAAGCGCGCCGACATCGCAGTGCTGCGCACACTGGGTGCAAGCAGCGGCGCAGTGCTGCGCATCTTTCTGATGTGCGGCGCGTTCGTGGGCGTCGCAGGCACTGCGATCGGCACCGTCATCGGCGTCGTGTTCTGTCACAACATTGTAGCCATCCAGCACACCGTGGAACGCATAACCGGCGGGCAGGTGTTCGATTCCTCCGTGTTCCTGCTGACGGAATTGCCAAATACGATCGACTGGGGCGATGTCTGGAGGGTCATCGCTCTGGGGCTTGGCCTTTCCCTGCTCGCGACACTGTATCCGAGCTGGCGCGCGGCACGCACCGATCCGGTCGAGGCACTGCGGCATGAGTGATACCGCCACCCCGCTGATGCTGCGCGACATCCGCCGCGTCTACCGCACCGAGGCCGGTGAACTGCCGGTACTGCGCGGGGTCAATTTGACTCTGCGCTCGGGAGAAATTGTCGCACTGGTCGCGCCGTCGGGTGCTGGGAAGTCAACATTGCTGCATCTGGCCGGATTGCTGGATCGCCCGGACGGCGGGTCGGTGTTCATTCAGGGCCGCGACGCTGGGTCACTGCCGGATGCAGCACGCACGGCGATCCGCCGTGACACGATCGGCTTCGTTTACCAGTTCCATCACTTACTCGCGGAATTCACCGCACTGGAGAACGTTGTGCTCCCGCAGATGATCGCCGGTTGCCCGCACCGCGTGGCTGTTGATCGAGCGAGAGCGCTCCTCTCTTCGTTTGGCCTGGAACCGCGCGCCGGCCACCTGCCGGGCAAATTGTCTGGCGGCGAGCAACAGCGGATCGCGATCGCGCGGGCGATGGCCAACCGGCCGAAAGTGCTGCTGGCAGACGAACCCACCGGTAATCTCGACGTTCACACGGCCGATGTCGTGTTCGAGGAGTTGCTGGCGACAGTACGACGTCAAGGCCTCGCAGCACTGATCGCGACCCACAATCCCGACCTTTCCGCGCGCATGGACCGCACAATCGTCCTGCGCGATGGCAAAGCGGTGTAGCGCGCAGGCACGGTCGAGGCCACCACGCCGTTTTTTCCGTACGGACTGCGCCGTCACGCCGCTGCCGGTGTCGCGGTCCGCCCTACATCGACTTGCGTGCGCGGCACACCACACCTCACGGCCGCGGCGCGAGCACGCACCACAGTGGCGTCATCGCGGCCGCCTGCTCGTGCACCGCCTCCATGCCGAACGGGAGACACGTGACCCAGGCCGGCCCAGTACTGATGCACCGCACCGGTGTCGTTCCGGCCGTAGGCAGAGACGATGCGTCCCGGAGGGCGGGTGATGCAGTTGGACGAGTTTGGCGTGCGACCACACGCCACATTCTGCCGGGGAAGTCCGATGCCGGCCAAGCGCATCACGCGTCCCTCTGGCGGCGCCACGAAGGCGCGGGACATTCCGATGTTGGCTCGGG
>JASHQG010000357.1 GCA_030037665.1 Acetobacteraceae bacterium | reverse complement strand
GACGAGGCAACGAGTGCGCTCGATTCAGAAGTCGAGGCAACGATCCAGGAACAGCTTGACGGTCTAATGGAGGGGCGCACGGTGATTGCGATTGCCCACCGGCTGTCGACGATCGCGCGGATGGACCGGCTGGTGGTGTTGGATCGCGGGCGGATCGTGGAAGTCGGTTCGCATCGCGAGTTGCTCTCGGCCGGCGGGACCTACGCGCGGCTCTGGGCGCGGCAGTCGGGCGGCTTCGTCGGGGAAATGGCCGGGGCGAAGTAGCGCCGCAGGCGGAGTCTTTCTCCCTTCACCGGCCGGGCTTGCACAATGTGCACACGTGGTTCGATGAAATCTATGATTTCGTCACGCGGGCGGTGAGCCGCCATTGGTTGCGGTGGCGGCGTACGCATGATGCCCCGGTTGCCCTGTCACGTCCTGGGTTGTCGGGGCGAGGACATCCGTCGCCCGCCTACCGAGGCGCGATTTCCGCCTCGTCCTCGTCGCCATAGCCCACCAGCCGCAACGCTCGTCCGCGAATTCCGCGGCGCTCCGCTGCATGGATCAGGGCTTCCTCGCGTCCATGGGTTACCCACACTTCCGGTGCGGCGACCTCGTCCAGCGTCGCGTTCAGCTCGTTCCAGTCGGCGTGGTCCGAGATGACAAGCGGTAGCTCCACGCCGCGCGACTTCGCGCGCTGCCTCACGCGCATCCAGCCGGACGCCATCCCCACGACAGGCTCCACCAGACGCCGCGACCAGCGGTCTGTCACGGCGCCGGGCGGGGCGAGGACGATAGCGCCCGCCAGTTCCCCCTTCGCTGCGCCCGTCGCCGGCCGCAGATCGCCCAATGGGATACCGCGTGCCTCGTAGACTGCGCAGAGTGCGAGCAGAGCGCCGTGCAGCCAGATAGGCTGGTCCCAACCGGCCTGGCGCAGCAGCGCGATCAGTCTCTGGCACTTACCCAGTGCGTAGCAGCCGACGACATGCGTGCGCTCCGGGAACAGCGCAACGCTGTCCAGCAGGCGGACAATTTCGTGTTCCGGCGGGGGATGCACGAACACCGGTAAAGCGAATGTGGCCTCGGTAATAAACACGTCACAGGCGATGGGCTCGAACGGGGCGCAGGTTGGATCGGCCACCCGCTTGTAGTCGCCACTGACCACGGCCCGTGTCCCGAAATACTCCATCGCCACCTGGGCACTCCCCAGCACGTGACCTGCAGGTTGCAGCCAGACGCGTACGTCACCGATGGTCACCGCCTCGCCCCAGGCCAACGCCTGCTCCGTCTCTCTCGCGCCATCGGCACCCAAACGCGCGCGCATCAGCGCCAGGGTGTCGGCGCTGCCTAACACGGCGCGGTGGCCGCGGCGGGCATGGTCCGAATGGGCATGCGTCACCACCGCGCGGTCCACGGGTGTCAACGGGTCGACGAAGAACCCTCCCGGTTCGCAATAGAGGCCCTGCGGTAGTACCTTGAGCCAACTCTCCGGATGCGGCATGGGCTGCATCTGGCATCGCGGGCGCCAAATGCCAAGCGATGGTGCAGACCGGGCGCGTCGGGGCAGCTCAATGTCAGAACCAGCATCGTCGATCCCGTCGTTCAGCTCGGCCGCGCGGCATATGAGCGTTGCGATATTATGCAGGCGGACGACATGCTCCACGCACTCGCGCGGCGGCGCGGGACGACGCCGACATACTGCATTTCCTTGGCCGTCCAGCGTACCGCGACGACGACCGGGCGGCCTCCGGTCATTGTTCCCAAGCTGCGCTGGCGTGCAACGCGACCGGCGGTGGCGGCGGCGCAATAAGTTCATCGAAGTGCGCCGCGCAGCGGCGCAATGGAAGGGAGACTGCCTGCTGCGAACCTCGATCGCGGTCGGGTGTCCGCGTTTGGAACCGTGGGCGTATGGTGTGATGGCGCACGGCCGATGCATCCTGTTCATGGCAGAGGACCAGCTGCTCTAAGGCCAGAATGATGGAAAGCACATTACCGGCGCCCTTCTCGGGCTGGTTTATGCGCCGGGGCTGGGTGCCGCGGTCGCACCAGCTCGCGATGCTCGATGCGGCACGTGCCGGCGAAAGCACTCTGCTGGTCGCGCCGACCGGTGGTGGCAAAACGCTTGCGGGTTTCCTTCCGTCGTTGGTGGAGCTTGCGCAGGCGCCGCGATCGGGGCTGCACACGCTCTACATCAGTCCGCTGAAAGCGCTGGCAACGGATGTCGCGCGCAATCTCCTGCATCCCGTCCAGGAGATGGAGCTGCCGATCAGCGTCGAGACGCGCACCGGCGACACGCCCGCCAACCGTCGCGCCCGTCAACGCGTGACGCCGCCACATATTCTGCTGACCACGCCGGAAAGCCTCGCAGTATTGCTCTCGCTGCCGGATGCGCCGGCTCTGGTCGCCGACCTGACATGTGTCATCATCGACGAAGCTCATGCGCTGGCCGGTACGAAGCGCGGCGACCAGCTGGCGCTCGGCGTGGCGCGGCTACGCACCCTCGCTCCCCGCGTGCGGCGGGTCGGGCTGTCCGCGACAGTCGCGCATCCAGCGGCACTGCAGGCTTACGTTGGGGCCGACCGCCGCATTGAAGTGGCCGACTGCGCCCCACCACGACTGTCAATGCTGGTGCACGACGGGCGACTGTCCTGGTCCGGCCATATGGGCCTGGAAGCCGCGCCATCGCTCATGCAGCGCATCCGCGCGGCCGAAACGACGATCGTGTTTGTCAACACCCGGGCCCAGGCGGAGCTGATGTTTCAGGAGCTGTGGAAGCAGAACACGGCGACGCTGCCGATCGCACTGCATCACGGCTCGCTTGAAGCGTCGCAGCGGCGGAAGGTGGAAGCGGCGATGGCCGCGGGCAGGCTCCGTGCGGTGGTGGCAACGTCGTCGCTGGATCTCGGCATCGACTGGGGTGGGGTGGACCAAGTGATCCAGGTAGGTGCCCCAAAGGGCGTGTCGCGGTTGTTGCAGCGGGTCGGACGCGCGAATCACCGGATGGAGGAAGCAAGCCGCGCGATCCTGGCACCTGCCAATCGTTTTGAAGTTCTTGAGTGCGAGGCTGCGATGCTCAGCGTGTCGGCACGTGAGCTGGACGGTGATCCACCGCGGCCTGGTTCGCTCGATGTCCTCGCACAGCATCTGCTCGGCCTTGCGTGCTCTGCGCCGTTCATGCCCGATGCCATCTATGCGGAAGTGCGTCGGGCGGCGCCTTACGCCGCGCTGTCGCGCGAGGATTTCGACGACGTGCTGACGTTTGTTGAGAATGGCGGCTACGCCCTGTCGACCTATGAGCGCTGGCGCAAACTGTTTCGCGACAGCGAAGGCCGCGTGCACGTGCGCAGCGATCGTGTTGCAGCACGGCACCGCATGAATATCGGCACAATCGTCGAGGCACCCCTTCTGAAAGTTCGGTTGTCTGGCAAGCGTCGCGGTGGACCGGTACTGGGTGAGATCGAAGAGACGTTCGTCAACACGCTACGGCCCGGCGACACGTTCGTGTTTGCCGGCCGACTGCTGCGCTTTATTCGCCTGCGCGAGATGATAGTCGAATGCGCCGAGGGCGGCAGCGGAGAACCGATGGTGCCGGCCTATCAAGGCGGACGCCTGCCGCTGACCACTAATCTGGCCGATCGCATACGCGGACTGCTGCAGGATCCGGGCAGTTGGGCCATGTTGCCCGGCCAGGTCCATGAGTGGCTGCGCTTGCAGCGCGCGCAGTCACGGCTGCCGGGGCGCGATGATCTCTTGGTGGAAACGTTTCCGCGCGGCGATCGCTGGTATCTGGTCGCCTATTGCTTCGAGGGCCGTAATGCGCACCAAACACTGGGAATGCTGATCACGCGGCGGATGGAGCGCGCGGGATTTGCACCACGCGGCTTCGTCGCAACTGATTATGTTCTCGGCATATGGTCGGCTCACCAACCGGTGGATGTCGCGTCCTTGTTCGAGCAAGACATGCTGGGCGACGATCTGGAAGCGTGGATGGCCGAAAGTTCGATGCTGCGGCGGACATTCCGCAATGTCGCTGTGGTGGCAGGATTGGTCGACCGACACATTCCTGGCGCCGAGAAGTCGCGCAAGCAGGTCACGGTGAACACGGATTTGATTTACGACGTGCTGCGGAAGCATCAGCCCAACCATGTGCTTCTGCGCGCGACCCGAGCGGATGCCGCGAGCGGGCTGATCGACCTGTCGCGGGTCGCCGGGATGCTGGCGCGGGTAAAGGGGCGCGTGGTGCACATGGCGTTGTCGCGTCTGTCGCCTCTGGCGGCGCCGGTGCTGCTCGAGATCGGCCGCGAAAGCGTGCGGTCGGCGGATGACGAGGAGCGTTTGCTCGCCGAAGCCGAGGCCATCATCGCCGAGGCTACGGGCGAGATCCCAGCCGCGCCAGCAAAGGCCGCGGCGGAGCGGTTCGCGCGCCAGCCGACCCTGTTGCTCTGATCCGCCGCCGCCGTTCGCGCTGCAGGCAGGGCCACAGCCCGTCGCTGCGTCACAGGTCAATCCACGACAAATGCCCGCCCTTGCCGGCGCCCGTGTCCAGGAACACCGCCTTCCCCCCGCTCGCGCCCCGTCGCACGTAAGGCCGCCCGTCAGTGCTGCGCTGATCGTGGCCACAGTACACCGTGATTCCGGCAGGAATGCGATCCACCCAACGCAGGCTGCGCTCGGGATAACCGTCCGGCTGCGTGCGCCCGGTGGGTTCGCCGTATAGCGCCCGTGCCACCGCCCCGCGCGGCCTGTCCAGTCCCTGGCATGGAGGCGCCTGATCCAGCATGTCGGTGTGAAAACCGCCGTGCACGAAGATCGCGTCGCCCTGTCGCAGCCAAGCCGGCGCTCGGGTGACCTCGGCCACGACACGCTCGCGCAGGGTGGTGTCGAGCTGCGCCGCGGTCGCTTCGACAACCGGCTCGGTGCGCACCAGATGGCCGGCCACGAGGCGAGCTAATTTCAGATCGTGGTTGCCGAGCAAGAACATGCCGCGGCCCTCGTCGATCAGGCGGAACATGAGGCGCAAGACACCGGCGCTGTCCGGGCCGTGATCCGTCAGGTCACCGAGCTGCAGCACGAATCGCTCGGTCGCTGCGGCGTATGCGAAGGCGCTGGCATCGCCGTGCACATCGCCAACCACACGGATGGCGGCAGGTTGGGGAATCGGTCGCGTCATCATTTTGCTGAGATCATGTAGCGGTGCTGCGGCTCGCCTTCCAGCCAACAGACCGCGATCCTTTTTCCTATGCCGGATCAGGTGGTGGGCGGCACAGCAAGCCGGGGAGGGGTCTGGGATGGGGGGCGACGCACGCTCGGAGCGTGCTGACCCTGGTCGTTGGAATGGGCAGGGAGCAAACCGGCAGTGCCCGCATCCTCCCTGTTCGCCTGGCCGTTGGACGACCCGCTGCCATGGCGCCGCATGATCCGCACTTCTGCTTCAGCGTCTGCCCACCGGCGCGGCCCCGACGGGTGTCCACCGGGAAAACCTCGAGAGACCCTGCCCCGGCCTCGGTGATGTTGCCGTGCCGCGATGGAGCAGGAGCAGCTTTGGCCGTTGCGATTGTGCCGGCATCCTGCGCATCATCCCGGGCAACGTGCGGCGCATGAAGGATATGGAGATCGCGTAATGTGCACGACCTGCGGGTGCGCCTCGGATGTGGTGACGATCGACGGGACAGAGCTGCACACCCACGATCACGCCCATCAGCACCACGATCACGCTGCGCCGGTGGCCGGCTCGCGGACCATATCGCTCGAACAGGATGTGCTGGCGAAGAACCAGTTATTCGCGGAACGGAATCGCGGGTGGTTCACCGGGCGCGAAGTATTCGCGGTTAACCTGATGAGCTCACCCGGTGCAGGGAAGACCACTCTCCTCGAACGCACAATCCACGATCTGCGCGACCGGCTGCCGGTAAGCGTGCTGGAGGGCGACCAGGCGACGACCGCGGATGCAGACCGCATCCGCGCGACCGGCGCCGCCGTGGTACAGATCAACACGGGTACGGGCTGCCATTTGGACGCGCATATGGTGGCGCACGGCGTCGAGCACCTGAAGCCGCCGCGCGGTTCGCTGCTGCTGATCGAGAACGTCGGCAATCTGGTGTGTCCCGCGATGTTCGATCTGGGCGAACAAGCCCGGGTGGTTATCGTGTCGGTGACGGAGGGCGATGACAAGCCGCTGAAATACCCGCACATGTTCCGTGCCGGCGACATACTGCTGATCAACAAGATGGACCTACGACGCTACGTGCGGTTCGACGTGCAGCAATGCATCGATCTCGCGCGACGGATCAACCCGGGGATGGAAGCACTGCTGGTATCTGCAGAGACGGGCGAGGGGATGAACGCCTGGTATGACTGGCTCGTGGCACGTCATGCACGGGTCGCTGCATCCGCAGTGCAGTGGTGAGCCGGATGCGGCCGCATATTTGGCAAGGCTGGGTCTGACCGGGCTGTCCACGACTTTCCGTGGTGTGTGCAACAGAGGTGTGGAGGCGGGGATGCGGCCGGCCACACCGCTTTGGCTCCTGGCGTGGCTCGCTTGTTGCGACGACACCAGCGAACCGTGACGGCGCAGCAACCCTCCTTGTCATAATGGCCGCTGCCAATCTCGCCGCGTGGGTGTCGGCCTGGATGATGTTTGGAAATCGTCCAGCGCTACTCGGCCTGGCTTTACTCGCATGGGTGTTCGGCCTGCGCCAGGCGTCGATGACGACCATATCGCGGCGATCGACAATGCCGTGCGCAGGTTGCTGCAGGATAGGAAGTCGGCGAGCGGTGTCGGCTTCTTTTTCTCACTCGGCCATTCCACGGTGGTGGTACTCGCGTCGGCTGCAATGGCTGTGGTGGCCGGCAATCTGCCAAGCGACTGGAACAGACTGCGCGATGTCGGCGAGGTAGTTGGCACCACCGTTTCTGCCAGCTGTGTGCTGCTGATTGCATTCGTAAATCTTGGCGTTCTGCTGAGCGTCTGGCGACGCTTCCGAACCGCATCCCACGAGGGTGACCCCATGAACAACCGCTCGCGACACTCCTCAACGGGGGCGCGGTACTCGCGCGCGTGCTGGGGCCGGTGCTCCGCGCGGTGCGCCGAAGCTGGCACGTGTATCCGGTCGGCGTCTTGTCCGGTCTCGGCTTCGATACGGCGACCGAAGTTGGCGTCTTGGGCATCGCGGTAGCACAGTCGCCAGCCGGGGTCCCGGCCTTGTACATCCTTGTCTTCCCGGCGCTGTTCACAGCCGGCAGGACTTTCATCGACACTGCGGATGGCGTGCTGATGCAAGGCGCTTATTCATGGGCGTTGATCGATCCAGCGCGGCGGCAGTGGTACAATTTGACGATTACCGCGGCGTCCGTCGTGGTGGCATTGTTGATCGGGCTGGTGGAAGCGCGCGCGCTGATCGGCGGAAAGCTCGGATTGCGCGGCGGAATTTGGCCGATGGTTGCGACGATGAACGATAGCATGGGGCGAATGGGCTTCCTCGTCGTCGGACTGTTCGTGCTGGTGTGGGGCGGATCCGCCGTCGCATATTGGCGGGTGGCGGCCTCGTCCGCGCAGAGCGAGCGGCGTGCCTCCGGCAATTGACCTGAGGGGCGCCGCGCACCGACGGGCGAAGGCGTCGCAGCAGGCCCGCCATAGTCGTCGCCCGATCTTGGAACCTGCCGTGGACCGCCTCCCACTGCGCCGCGCCGTCCGGCAAGGAAGGGTCGCGGTCGTGTTCTTCGAGGCCGCGAACCTTCATGCACCGGCCCGACGGTTGCCCGGCGTCTCGGGCGTCCTGGATCGGACCAAAGACGTTGTGCATCGTGTGGCCGATGTCGGGGGCTTGCCGCGCAGCAGCGCGTCATCGGGCATCCTTCGCCCGATCGATCTCTGGTATGGCGAGCTGATCCGGAGCCCGACAGGCCTTGCCCGGATCGTCGCTCTCTTGGTGGCGGCAACCTGCGCCTGGACCCATCCTGACCCGCGCCGCTGGTGATAGGCGTCGTTGCCAGCGCGGTGATGCAACCACCGCACGCCCCTTGCGCCCCCTGCCCCCGGGGTGCATTTGTGCGCCGCCACATTGGTCGGGGCCGGTGCGGACGCATGCCCAGGTTCCGAATGAACGAAGGACAGAGAACAGATGCGCCTTGCGGTCCTGAAGGAGCGGCGCGCCTCCGAGACGCGCGTGGCAGCAACCCCGGAAACCGTGAAGCGCTTGATCGGTCTGGGCCTGACGGTTGCGGTCGAGGCCGGCGCCGGGACGGGAGCGTCCATTTC
The DNA here is from genome assembly GCA_030037665.1 of Acetobacteraceae bacterium. GTDB lineage: Bacteria > Pseudomonadota > Alphaproteobacteria > Acetobacterales > Acetobacteraceae > JASHVB01. The sequence continues at coordinate 2,046 of JASHQG010000357.1, read as the reverse complement.
GGACAGCGACTTCACCGCCGCCGGTGCCGAGATTGCCGCTGATGCCGCCGCAGCACTCGCGGGCGCCGGAATTGTTTTCGCCGTCCAGGCTCCGCTCCCGGAGCAAGTCGCCCAGATTCCGCGTGATGCGTTGCTGGTCTGCACCCCCAATGCCTTCGCCAATCCCGACATTGTGCCGGCACTCGCCAATGCCGGCATCGACGCCGCGGCGATGGAGCTGCTGCCACGCATCACACGCGCCCAGTCGATGGATGTGCTGTCCAGCCAGGCAAACCTCGCCGGATATCGTGCGGTGATCGAGGCGTCCGCTGCCTTCCCCCGCGGCTTTCCGATGATGATGACGGCCGCCGGCACCGTGCCGCCCGCGCGAGTGTTCGTGATCGGTGCCGGCGTCGCCGGGTTGCAGGCGATCGCCACGGCACGCCGGCTCGGCGCCATCGTATCCGCCACTGACGTGCGTCCGGCGGCAAAGGAGGAGATCAAGTCGCTCGGTGCCGCGTTCGTCGGTGTCGAGGACGAGGAATCCGCCTCACAGACCGGCGCTTATGCCCGCGAGATGAGCGACGCGTTCCGTCGCAAGCAGGCCGAGTTGTTATCCAACACCGTGTCGAAAAACGACGTCATCATCTGCACGGCGCTGGTGATGGGTCGCCGCGCGCCGGTGATCGTCACGCAGGCGATGGTGGATTCCATGCGCCCGGGGAGTGTCATTGTCGACCTGGCGTCGGATGCCGGCGGTAATTGCGAAGCAACCAAGGGCGGCGACAGCATCACCACGCCAAACGGCGTTACAATCCTGGGCTGGTACAACTGGCCGGGGCGCATCCCCGTCGCCGCCTCGTCACTCTATGCGCGCAATCTCCTGACCTTCCTCACCAGCTTCTGGGACAAGGACGCGCAGATGCCGAAGCTGCCGGCCGACGACGAGATCATCAAAGGCGTCATGCTAACCCGCGGGGGCGCAGTCGTGCATCCGAGCTTCTTGGCGCCTCAGGCCGCCTGATCCACCGGAGAATTGCCCATGAACCCGAACCAGTTGGCGGACGAAGCCTCGCGGCTCGCCGAAAGCGCCAACCAGCTTGCGGCGCACCTGCACGCGCTCTCCACAACCGTTACCACCGCCGCGCCCGTGGTCGCACCGAGCGTGTACTTGTTCGCCATCTTCCTGATGGCATGCTTCGTTGGCTACTACGTGGTGTGGAACGTGACACCGGCGCTGCACTCGCCGTTGCTCGCGGTGACCAACGCAATCTCCTCGGTCATCGTGGTCGGCGCCATGATGGCGACGGGGCTCGGCACCAACCCCTGGGCGATCGCCTTCGGCTTCATCGCGGTGACGTTGGCCAGCGTGAACATCTTCGGCGGCTTCCTGGTGACCCACCGGATGCTGGCGATGTTCAAGCGCCGCCAGCAATAGGTCCGCACCGGCATGTCCGCGAGCGTCACCACATTCTGCTACCTCATCGCCGCTGTCCTGTTCATCCTGGCGCTGCGCGGGCTGTCGCATCCGGAGACCGCACGGCCCGGCAATCGCTATGGCATGATCGGCATGGCCGTGGCGGTCGTCGTCACGCTGCTGCAGCACGGCATGAGCGGCGTTGGCTACGCTCTGATCGTCGTCGGCATTGTGATCGGCGGTTCGATCGGCAGCTTCATCGCCTATCGCATCCAGATGACGGCGCTGCCTCAGCTCGTCGCGGCATTCCACTCGCTGGTGGGTATCGCGGCGGTGTTCGTCGCCGCTGCGGCGCTGAACGCGCCCGAGGCGTTCGGCATCGGTACGCCCCATCACGTCTTCACCGAAAGCCTGATCGAGATGTCGATCGGCCTGGCGATCGGCGCTATCACCTTCTCCGGTTCGGTAATTGCATTCGGCAAGCTGCAAGGCATCATGCGCGGCGCACCGATCATGTTCAGCGGGCAGCACAAGCTGAATCTGGTGCTGGGGATCGTCTTGGTGCTGCTGATCGTGGCGTTCGTTGCCACCGGCGGCGACCAGATCATTTTCTGGATCGTCGCCTTACTGGCCTTCGCCATCGGCTTTCT
>JASHQG010000356.1 GCA_030037665.1 Acetobacteraceae bacterium | reverse complement strand
GACGCGGCGGTGTCATCAATGCCTGATTACGACCCGGCGAAGGACGGCATTTTCGAGCGGCAAATGGTCGCAGCGATGCGCGAGAAATTGCACAACGCGTTATCGAAACTTGACCTGCGCGAGCAGGAGGTGGCCCGGCTCCGGGAGCGCAACGCCCATCTCGAATCAGAACTGAAACTCCAGGAGCAGCACCTTACAAATGCGCTGAAGGACAACATCGTGCTTAAGCAAAAACTAGCGCTGAAGCCGACCGGGCGCCGCTAGTGGGCCGAGAGTTTGGATCGGCTGGATGACCAAGGGACGCTGCCCCTTCCGGTGACGCGATGTTCTGCGCACAACGGCCGGTTTCGACCCCAAGCGACCATTGGCACCGGATATCTGCATTACGTAATCCACTGAAACGACTGACGCCGATCCACGGTGTGGAATTCTTCAGACCCCAGCATCGGCTATCTGGTCCGAGGCAGACCATCCTACTTTTCGTCGGCCGTTGCCACGACTATTCGGACGTTACCTTCGCGCTCCGTTGTAAATTGTCCGCAAATCGGCGTAGCAATCGCGCCAGCTCCTTCAAATCGTCTTTGCTCCAGCCGGCAAGTGCTTTTCCTGCCAGGCGTTCGCGCGCCGCGTCCAACATCGCCGACATCGCCCGCCCCTTGTCGGTCACAGCCACTTCCGTCACACGACGGTCGGTCTTGGCGGTCCCACGCACGACAAGGCCCAGATTTTCCAGCTTCGCCACCTGCCGGCTGACTGTGGTGTAGTCGCGTCCGACCCGGTCGGCGAGCTCGCCCACGGCAAGCGGCCCGCGGCGCTGGGTCAGCACCAGCAGGGGGAATAGCGCGCGGTCCAACGATACGCCGGCTTCGCGCAGCAGAATAACGTCATTCTGCGGGCGGTTGATAAACCCCACGACATCGATCAACGCCTCATGCAGCGCGCGCAGCACGGCGCGATTACGTGTATTTTGCACTTTTCTCCTTGACCGGCTGCTCAGTCGCTCATATGTGCATGATACACGTATATCAGGAGCGCGATAGGATGCAAGGATCGAGCACCGATGTGCTGATTTGCGGAGCGGGGGCAGCGGGACTGGCACTGGCGATCGATCTCGCTCGGCGCGGCGTCAATTTCCGACTGATCGAGAAGGCGGCGACCCCTTTCCAGGGCTCACGAGGCAAGGGGATTCAGCCACGCAGCCAGGAGGTGTTCGAGGATTACAGCATCCTCGATCGTCTATTTGAGACCGGGGGCGTCTATCCACCCATCCGCCAATACAAGCCGGACGGCAGTTTTGAGGACGCGCCGCTCAGCGATGCGCCGGGACCATCACCGGCAGAACCGTATGGTGCGCCGCTCATGGTCCCGCAATTCCTCAACGAAGGGGTGATGCGGGAGCGGCTTGCCGAACTCGGTCACCGGCCGGAGTTTGGTCGAGAGATCGTCGGGCTGACACAAGATGCGGAAGGGGTCACCGCGCAGATCGGAAGCGAAGTCGTGCGTGCGCGCTACCTGGTCGGCACCGACGGTGGCCGAAGCTTCGTGCGACACGCGCTTGGCATCGATTTTCCCGGCGAGACGCTGGGCGTGCGGGCCATTGTGGCCGATGTCGAACTCGATGGCATGAGCCGGGATGCGTGGCATCGGTTCGGCTCCGGGGCGGCGCAGGTATCCCTTTGCCCGCTCGCCGGCACCCAGCTTTTTCAAATTCAGGCTGCGGCACCGTTAGAGGGCAATGTCGATGTTACTGCCGCAGGACTCGTGCGTCTGGTTGCCGAACGCACTGGCAAGAACATCGCCATCCATTCGGTCGCCTGGGCGTCGGTGTACTCGATGAATGCACGGCTTGCCGACCGCTATCGGGTCGGTCGTGTCTTGTTGGCCGGTGACGCTGCACATATCCATCCACCGACTGGCGGTCAGGGCCTCAACACGAGTGTGCAGGACAGCTACAACCTTGGTTGGAAGCTTGCCGCCGTGCTGGGTGGAGCGCCGGACAAGCTCCTCGATACCTACGAAGAGGAACGCCGCCCGGTCGCAGCGAGCGTGCTCGGCCTATCCACGCGGCTGCTAGACGAAGTGAGGCAGGGCGTGAGGATGCGACGCGACCGCGAAGCACGCCAGTTGGACCTGGGATATTCCGGTTCGTCATTAGCCTTGCAGACCTGTCAGCGTCACGGTTTGCAAGCGGGTGATCGAGCACCGGATGCACCGATGCGTGGCGCTGCTGGGCAGCCGACGCGTCTGTTTTCGCTGTTCCAGGGGCCGCATTGGACACTGCTTGGGTACGAAGCCGATCGCGCCGCTATCGCGGTGCGGTCAGGGCTGCGTATTCACATCATCGGCCCGCAAGGAGATCTGGTGGATGAGGGCGGCCATTTCCGCAACACCTACGCCCTGTCGCCGGGCGAATGGATCTTGATCCGCCCGGACGGCTATATCGGCGCCGTCGCCGGGTCGGGTAATGTATCGGCGCTTGAGCGATATCTAGCTGAGGTGGGCATCACGGCGGGCAAGCGAGCAGTGGTGTAGCTGCGGTGTCCTGATTTGTGTAACGGCCAGATGGATGGGAAGCCGGAAATTGCGATTGAACTACTGAGCATTAAGGGGCCGCTTTCTATCCAAAGCCGACATGAGCCATCCGGGGCGGACGCCTGTGGACCCGTGCATGTCCGGAAGGGCGGAGCCTCGTGTCCCGCGTTTGGGGACCGGCATCACGGCCGTCGTGAACAGCGCGGCCACCCAGGTCGCATCGGCCCGCGGAGAGACTGGCTCTTCAGGCAGGCACGGTCAGCCTCGTCATGTCGAACTTGTACACGCGAGCGGTGTTGCCGCCGACGATCTTGGCTTGTTCGTGGTCAGGTACCCCTGCCAGGATTTCCGTCAGGATCTTCCTCGACCGGGGAAATGTCGACTCGCTGTGTGGATAGTCCGAGCCCCACATCAGCGTGTCCACGCCGATGACGTCTCGCAGACGAATGCCAATGGCGTCCTCCTGGAAGCCCAGGACGACGTTGCGCCGGAAGAAGTCGCTCGGGAGCATAGCGTCCTTGAACCGGTAGATCGCCTCGCCGTGGCGCTCGCGGTAGGTATAGTCCATGGTGGAGAGTATATGGGGCACCCAGGCCAACTCGAACTCCACGATGGCGACTATCAGGCGCGGATGACGTTCAAAGACGCCGGAGAAGATCAGGTCGCATATCGACAGCGCTGGATAGAACGCCTTCGTCGCGCGGCTGCTGGCGTCGCGCAGCGTCCTGTCGCCGACGCCGCGGATCTTGCCCTGCCGCCGCGTGGCCGTGTGAAGGCTCAATGGCAGATCGAGCGCCGCCGCTGCGGCCCAGAACGGTTCGTACCCGGATTGGTCATATCGTCGGTCCTCGAACGGATATTCGGTGATCATTGCCCCGGCCAAGCCAAGACGGGCGGCACGCTCGAGCTCCCCGATCGCGTCCGGGATGCTGTCGAGGTTGATCATTGCGATGCCCTTGAGTCGGGCAGGATCCGCGCGGCAGAAGTCGGCGAGCCAATCGTTGTACGCGCGAAAGATCGCAGACATCAGGGCCGTATCTGCCACCTTGAAGTAAAAGAGACCTTGCGAAGGATAGAGGACTTCGCCGGAGACCCCATCGAGCGCCATGTCCTTGAGATGTTGCTCGGGGTCGTATCCCCCGCGGTGCACGTCTTCGAAGCGTCCCTGAGTGGAGATGGTCTCGGGGGCCTCGAACCGCGCACCGGCGTTCGAGATGAGGCCGATGCCCGAGAGGATCTGATCCGCTTCGACCACGATCTGATCGGCGCCGTCGATCCGTTCTATCCGCGGCGCGCGATCCCGGAACGGCGCGTCGATGCGGGTCTGCCAAAGATCCGGCGGTTCGAACACGTGCGAGTCAGATGAGAGAATCACAGGCGGCATCGGCATCTCCTTTCTGACACGATCGCGAACGACACGTTTGGCAACCAGCCGATCGCTGTCAAGTTGGGCGCGGTTGGTTAGTGATCAGGCGAATTGCTTGAACGTCCTGTTGTCTCGCCGATCACCGCTTGCGGATAAGTGAGGTTTCCGCCCGGGCGCTCGTCCCCGGTCAGTGCGGCGCGAGATCTGATACAGCACGCAGAGCGGTCGGTCTGAACCGGTGGGCTGGCTGCGTCATTCCAGCGCCCTCAATAGAGTGCCGTCTGAGCTGCGCTATCGAACGGCGCGACGATTGACAGCGAGTTCAGATGCCCACGCTGCGCGCCGATCGGTCGGCAACGGTGCGGGATAATAAAATCCCGCGCCGTGCCGAGCGATCACCGCTTGCGACCTGGCATGCCGGGCGGTACTTTGTTCGTGGCGCGTGCGTGTTCCTCAAGTTCCGAAATCTCGACGCGAATCGCGATTTTCACGCCCTTCCGCGCTCTGCCAACTACTGCTATCAGCTTTGATCCAATCGGGACTCCGTAAGCCAAGCCATTGAGCCGATCTTCAGTGAAAGGATCGCCGTATGCCGATACCGATCAATGACACCGCGTTCGAGTATCTGCTGGCTCGCGCCGGGCTCGCGCCGACCGATGCCGAAAAGGCGGAGCTGAAAACCGTTTGCGCTGGCATCGCCGCTATGGCCGAATGCGTACGCAAGCCGCGTGGACGGATGGCTGAGCCTGCGCTCACTTTCGGCTTCGCCGAAGAGGATCTGCAATGAGCGCCGCGATCCCGACGATCGGCGAGGCAGCAAGACAGATCGCCGCGAAGCAGCTTTCGCCGGTCGAATTGACCAAAGCATGCTTCGACCGCGTGCATGCGCTCGACCACCAGCTGCATGCCTTCGTCCATCTGACAGAGGAGCGCGCGCTGGCCGAGGCGCAGGCCGCCGAGGCGGCGATTATGGCCGGCGCT
>JASHQG010000355.1 GCA_030037665.1 Acetobacteraceae bacterium | reverse complement strand
CACCGTGGATGTGAAAGGCGAAATCCTCGAGCTAAAAAACACGATCAACACGATGGTAGACCAGCTGAATGCGTTCGCCTCGGAAGTGACGCGCGTCGCACGAGAGGTGGGAACCGAAGGAAAGCTGGGTGGCCAGGCGCTCGTGCCGGGTGTGGGCGGCACCTGGAAAGACCTGACCGACAACGTGAACTTCATGGCGTCCAACCTGACGGGCCAGGTGCGCAACATCGCCGAGGTGGCAACGGCGATCGCGAGCGGCGACCTGTCGAAGAAGATTACCGTCGACGTCCGTGGCGAGATCCTGCTGTTGAAGGAAACGCTGAACACGATGGTGGATCAGTTGCGCTCGTTCGCTGCGGAAGTGACGCGCGTGGCGCGCGAAGTCGGCACCGCAGGGCGATTGGGCGGACAGGCCGTCGTGCCCGGCGTGGGCGGCACCTGGAAAGACCTGACCGATAATGTGAACCTGCTGGCTGCGAACCTCACGACTCAGGTGCGTAACATCGCCGAGGTGACAACCGCCGTGGCGCGCGGTGACCTCTCGCGCAAGATCACTGTGGATGTGAAAGGCGAAATCCTCGAGCTGAAGAACACCATCAACACGATGGTCGACCAGTTGAACGGATTCGCCTCGGAAGTGACGCGCGTGGCGCGCGAGGTGGGCACCGAAGGCAAGTTGGGTGGCCAGGCCGTCGTCCCGGGCGTGGCCGGTACCTGGAAGGACCTGACTGACACCGTGAACGTCATGGCCGCCAATCTGACGGAACAAGTGCGTGGCATCGTCAAGGTGGTGACCGCGGTGGCCAACGGTGCTCTGAATCAGAAGCTGACGATGAACTCGCAGGGCGAAGTGGCTGCGCTCGCCGAGACCATCAACAACATGACCGACACTCTGGCAACCTTCGCCGACCAGGTGACAACGGTGGCGCGCGAAGTGGGCGTCGAAGGGCGACTCGGCGGACAGGCGGCCGTTCCTGGCGCTGCGGGTACGTGGAAGGACCTGACCGGTAACGTCAACCTTCTGGCGGCGAACCTGACGACGCAGGTGCGTGCGATCGCCGAGGTGGCCACCGCGGTGACACAAGGCGACCTGACGCGGTCAATCCAAGTGGAGGCGCGTGGCGAAGTCGCCGAGTTGAAAGACAATATCAACACGATGATTGACAATCTCCGCCTGACGACGGAGCGGAATACGGAGCAGGATTGGCTCAAGACTAACCTGGCGCGATTCACCAACATGCTGCAAGGGCAGCGCGATCTGGCTACGGTGGGCCGCATGCTGCTATCGGAACTGGCACCGCTGATCAACGCGCAGAACGGCGTGATCTATCTTCTCGACGCGAACGATCCGACCACCCCGGACCTGCGGCTGCTGGCGTCCTATGCAGATTCCGCCGATCTGGGGCATGCAGAACACCTGCATGTCGGAGAAGGACTGATCGGCCAGTGCGCCGCGGACAGCAAACGCCTGCTGCTGACACATATACCGCAGCATGCCGTGCCGATCCGTTCGGGACTGTTCCAGGCGCTGCCAGCGAACGTTGTCGTTCTACCTGTCTTGTTCGAAGGTCAGGTCAAGGCAGTCATTGAGCTGGCGTCGGTCAGGGAGTTCGGCGATCTGCAGATGTCGTTCCTCGAGCAGCTAACGGCTGGAATCGGCATCGTGCTGAACTCGATCGAAGCAACGATGCAGACGGAAGGCTTGCTGCAGCAGTCGCAGCAATTGGCAACTGAACTCCAGATGCAGCAGCGCGAGCTGCAGCAGACTAACGAGCAGCTCGAACAAAAGGCGCAGCAGCTTGCGGAACGCAACGTGGAGGTCGAGCGAAAGAACCAGGAGATTGAACAGGCGCGCCACGCGGTGGAGGACAAGGCGGCGGAGCTTGCATTGACCTCGAAATACAAGTCAGAGTTCCTGGCGAACATGTCCCACGAGTTGCGCACGCCGTTGAACTCGATCCTGATTCTGGGCCAGCAACTTACCGACAACCCGGAAGGCAACCTGACGCTACGGCAGGTGGAATTTGCACGCACGATCCATGCGGCGGGCACCGACCTTTTGAACCTGATCAGTGACATTCTGGACCTGTCGAAGATCGAGTCCGGGACCGTGTCGGTGGATGCGGAGGAGATCTTCCTCGCTAACCTGACGGAGACAGTTACCCGACCGTTCCGTCATGAAGCCGAACGCCGCGGTTTGCTCTTTGACGTGGAGGTAGAACCTCCATTGCGCGCCATCGTCACTGATAGCAAGCGGCTGCAGCAGGTGCTGAAGAATCTGCTGTCGAACGCGTTCAAATTCACGGAACATGGTGGCGTGCAGCTGAGAATTTCGACGGTGTCCGGCGGCTGGTCGGCCGATCATCCAGTGCTGAAGCTTTCGCCCACTGTTGTGGCCTTCGAGGTGACTGACACCGGCATCGGCATACCTCCGGAGAAGCAGCGCATTATCTTCGAGGCATTCCAGCAGGCCGATGCCAGCACCAGCCGCAAATACGGTGGCACGGGTCTTGGCCTGGCGATCAGCCGTGAGCTGTCAAACCTGCTTGGTGGCGAAATCCAGTTGCGCAGCCGTCCCGGCTCGGGGAGCACGTTCACCCTGTACTTGCCGATGAACTATGTCGGGCCGTCGGCGGCTCGTGTATCCGCCGCGGACAGCACGCCTCGCACGGTGGACCCGATGGCGCGCACATTGGTGCGTCTGAGCGATCGCCCGACAGAGCAAGTGCCTGACGACCGCGCCCACTTGCAGTCTGACGATACGGTGCTGCTGATTGTCGAAGACGATCCCCATTATACCCGCGTACTGGTTGATCTGGCGCATGATCACGGATTGAAGGTGCTCGTGACGCAGCGCGGCGCCGACGTGGTAGCGCTGGCGCGCAAGTACCGGCCCACCGCCGTGTCGCTGGACGTGTTCCTCCCGGATATGCTGGGGTGGACCGTCCTAAGCCAACTCAAGCAGGACCCGTCGACGCGGCATATTCCGGTGCAAATTGTCACGCTGGATGAGGATCGCCAGCACGGTCTGGCACGTGGCGCATTCAGCTTCATGACCAAGCCGACGACGACGGAAGGTCTGCGGCGCGCCCTATCGAAAATCACCGACTATACCAAGCCAAGGCGCAAGCGGCTGCTGGTGGTTGAAGACAACCCGATTGAGCAATTGTCGATCGCCGAATTGCTCGGGCACGATGACATCGACATCGAAACAGTGGAGACAGGCGAGCACGCAATCCGGCGGTTGCACGAAAAACCGGCGGATTGCGTGGTGCTCGATCTCCGGCTGCCTGATATGTCCGGCTTCGAGGTGCTGGAGACGATCCGCGACGACAATGCGCTCGCCAATATCCCGGTCGTGGTCTTCACCGGGCGTGAGCTTTCGCCGGAGGAGGACGCGCAACTTCACACCATGGCGCGCAGCGTCGTTGTGAAAGGTGTCGAATCACCCGAACGACTGCTCGATGAAACGGCATTGTTCCTCCACCGGGTGGTATCGGACCTGCCGCCGGACAAACAGCGCATGTTGGAACGGCTGCACAGTTCGGACGAGAACCTGATCGGCCAGAAGGTGTTGCTGGTAGACGATGATGCGCGCAACATTTTCGCACTGTCGAGCGTGCTCGAGCGTCGCGGCATGCAGGTACTAACCGCGACAACCGGACACGAAGCGATCAACCTGCTGGATTCCGATCCCGGCGTCGCAATCGTTCTGATGGACATTATGATGCCGGAGATGGACGGATTCCAGACGATGCAGGTAATTCGCGCTGATCCCGCCTTCCGACGTTTACCGATCATCGCGCTAACGGCGAAGGCGATGAAGGGCGACCGTGAAAAGTGCCTGGAGGCTGGTGCGTCCGACTATCTCGCCAAGCCAGTCAATACGGAGCAACTCCTCTCCGCGTTGCGGATCTGGCTACATCGCTGAAGGGATTACAACCGGTGAACCGCACCACGCGAGTTCCGCAAGAGAAGGTGAGCATCCTTCTCGTGGACGACCAACCGGCCAAGTTGCTGAGCTACGAGGTCATTCTCGGCGAGCTGGGTGAGAACCTAGTCAAGGCCAACTCGGCCAATGAGGCGCTTGAGCAACTGCTCAGGCAGGACATTGCTGTCGTTCTGATCGACGTATGCATGCCAGACCTTGATGGGTTCGAGCTGGCGGCAATGATTCGCGAGCACCCACGGTTTCAGCATATCGCGATCATCTTCGTTTCGGCGATCCTGATGTCGGACCTGGATCGCCTGCGTGGCTACGAGCTGGGCGCGGTGGACTACTTGCCCGTTCCGTTCGCGCCTGAGTTGCTGCGCGCCAAGGTTCGGGTGTTCGCCGATCTGTACCGCAAAACCCGAGAGCTTGAAATACTCAATAGCGAGTTGGAATGCCGGGTGGAGGAACGCACGGCGGAGCTGGCCCAGACCAACGCCGAGTTGGAACAGCGCGTAGAGGAACGCACGCGCGAACGCGAAGCGGCGTTGGCGCAGGTGCACGAAATGCAAAAGATGGAGAGCCTGGGTCAGCTTACCGGCGGCGTGGCGCACGACTTCAACAATCTGCTGATGGTCATTCTTGGCAACCTGCAACTCCTGCGGAAACGGTTGCCGGATGATCCACGGTTCTCGCGTCTGATAGATGGCGCAATGCAGGGCGCCGAGCGTGGTGCGACTCTGACAAAGCGTATGCTGGCGTTTGCGCGGCGGCAGGAGCTGAAACCGGAGACGGTCGACGTGATGCGGCTTGTCACCGGGATCGAAGAGCTGCTGCGTCGGACCTTAGGGCCCACGATTCAGATCAGCCTGGACTCCCGTCATGACCTTCCGTCCATCCGGGTCGATCCGAACCAACTCGAACTGGCCATGCTGAACCTCGCGCTCAACGCGCGTGATGCGATGCCGTTGGGCGGGCGGCTTGGCATCGCGGCTCAGCGGAAATCTGCGCGTGACGGCCCCGCCGGGCTCGCCCCTGGGGACTACGTTTGCATGACAGTGACCGACAGTGGCACAGGCATGGACGAAGCGACCCTGAGGCGTGCGACGGAGCCGTTCTTTACGACCAAAGGTGCGGGGAAGGGTACTGGTCTCGGGCTCTCGATGGTCGACGGGCTTGCGGCACAGTCCGATGGCGCAATGCGGGTCTCGAGCAAGGTCGGCGTCGGCACAACGGTCGAACTGTGGCTGCCGGTATCGGAGCGCACTGCGGCCGACCTGCCTGCGTCGGCTGGGGGTGTTCCGGGAAGCGCTCGCTGCTATCGCATCCTCGTGGTGGACGATGATCTGCTGATCGGCGCGGCGACCGCAGCGATGCTGGAGGACCTTGGGCATATTGTCGTGGAGTCGACATCGGGTGCGCGCGCCCTGGACATGCTGCGGCTCGGCACCAAGGTCGATCTGGTAATCACCGATCAGGCGATGCCGAACATGACCGGCACCGAACTGGCGCGACTGATCCGGCAAGATTGGCCGCATCTGCCGATTGTCCTGGCGACGGGGTACGGTGACTTGCCGAACAGCGAGGATCCGGGTTTGCCGCGGCTTTCGAAGCCGTACCGGCAGGAGGAGCTCGCCGCTGCGATTGCCGTGGTGTTCGACGCAATTGGCGCGGGCAGCGAAGGAAACGTGATTTCGCTCGAGACTATGCGCCGCGCCTAAGACGCGCCAAGGCCACCGCGGTGTTCGATCAACGACGCGATTTTGGTTACGCCAACGCCCGTGCGGAGATTGGCGAAGACAAACGGGCCCTCGCCACGCATCCTGCGTGCATCGCGGTCCATGACTTCCAGGCTCGCTCCGACGAACGGCGCGAGGTCAATTTTGTTGATCACCAGCAGGTCGCTCCGCGTGATGCCGGGGCCGCCCTTGCGGGGAATCTTGTCGCCGGCAGACACATCAATCACATAGATCGTCAGGTCAGCGAGTTCAGGACTGAATGTCGCGGCGAGGTTGTCACCGCCGCTTTCGATCAGGATAAGATCCAATGTCGGAAATCGGCGACAAAGGTCGGCGACGCCAGCGAGGTTGATCGAGGCATCCTCGCGGATAGCGGTATGTGGGCAGCCACCTGTCTCGATTCCCAAGATGCGTTCGGGCGGTAGCGAGCCGGCGCGGGTCAGGAACTCCGCGTCTTCCTTCGTGTAGATATCGTTGGTGATGACCGCAATGTCGTAACGGTTGCGCATGTGCCTGCACAAGGCATCCATCAGCGCGGTCTTGCCGCTGCCCACGGGTCCGCCGACGCCAACCCGCAACGGTCCATTCGCGGACGTGTTGGTCATGACCGGAACAACCTAGTGAACTGGGTTTCGTGATGCATCGCCGCGAGGTCTGAGCGAAACACGCAGCCGCCGATATCTTCGAGCGATCCGGTGCTGGTATCTTCCGCAATGCCGAGGACGACGGGCTCGAGGGATGCGAGTACTTGCAGGCCGTCAGATTGGCCGAGCGGCACGAGACGTACGGCAGCGGAGATCAGATTCGAGGCAAAAGCCTGAAGGTAAGCGGCGACCGTCCCGTCCTCGTCGATCCCGTGCCAACCGGCAAGGGCGCCGACCGCCACGGGGTAGGGGGTTTCCTCTGGCAGGGTCGGCAGTCCCCAGGCGCGGGCGGCGCGCAGGAATGCTGTGCCCTGGCCAAGCGTTTCGGTGAGACGCTCGCGCGCAGGCGCAACGGCTGCCGCGAGTTCGGCAATTTCGCTCAGCACGGCTGCCTCGCGCGCAGCACGGTGCGCGTGACGCACGAGGATGCAGTCGCTCCGGCCAACACCATGACGCACAACGTCGGTCAGCCATTCTCGCAGAGTATCGGCGTCACGGATGTCGCCGGCCTCAACTGCCCATTCCAATCCATGCGAGCATGCGAATGCGCCAGTGGGGAAGGCAGGCGAGAGCCAGGCGAGCAAACGCAGGAGCGACGCGTCAATGGTCATGATGATGGGTACCCGCGTAGGCGCCGGGTTCGGGATCGAACGGTGCCTCTAACGATTTGCTATGGCCACCCAGTCGCCGGACCATCTCCTCGATGACATGGTCGGCACGGATGCGCAGGCGACCGCTCAGCACCTGAACCGGAAGGTGTCGATTGCCGAGATGCCAGGCAATCCGCATCAGTTCGCTGCTCTCGTGCGCAAAAATCTCCAGCAGTTTCTCTGGTTTCGCACGGACGCGCACGATGGTGCCATCTGGCAGGGCAAGGCCATCTCCGTCGCGAAGATGCACGGCGTGCGGCATATCCAGCTGCACTTCGGTGCCATGCGTGCCTCGCAGAACGATTCGACGGCGGTGGCGGTCGTCATGGTCCAGCAGTACATGGTCGAC
>JASHQG010000354.1 GCA_030037665.1 Acetobacteraceae bacterium | reverse complement strand
TCCGCGCTGAACAACATGACATACGCAAGTAGGACGAACTCAATACTGAGGTCTGGCTGTGCCAGGAGATGCGCTTGCATGCCTCGCATGGAGCCCATTCCAGCCAGGAACATGGCGAATACTGCAATGCCCGTCATGGCCTCAGGATTCTGACGAATAAACGAGCCAGCGACACGCTTAGCGACGATCGCCGCCAGAAATGCCCCACCGATCAGGAGAACTAACTGCAGGCATGTCGCCAGCGGGTCTATATCAACATGGTAGCCACCGACAGCCGCAGCCAGTGCGGGAATGTAGAACGGTGAAGCAGCCGTGCCGATGACGGTCCCAAGAAGTGCTATGCCGATATTCAGCCGTAGGATTGCGGCAAATGCGACGCAGGCAGGGCTAACTGGCACAAGCGCCCAGAACAGCAGACCCTGCGCAAGCTGCGGGCCAGGGTGGGTGAGGGCGATGAGCAGCATGACGACGACAGGGATACCGAGTGTTGCCCACAGAACGATGAGCGATACAAGGCGGATGCTTCGTACGTCATCACCGAGCGTAGCGCTATTGAACTTCAAGAACGATCCGAATGTGAAGATGAAGATGGCAACTGCGAGATAGGGGCGAGCCAGGTCAGATAGATATGGGACAGCGATGCCGATTAGGACACCTGCAATTACTACCAGAGCTCCATTACGTCCCGCCCATTGGAGAGCGGTTTTCATATCAACCCCCTGAAGAGGGTAGATACACCAACCACAATACAGACGCGTTCTTCTGAGTGCGCGTCATAACCAGTTATATCAGCCATCGGGTTCTCCCAAAGACATGAGGGGCAGCCGCCACGGACTAGAACGGACGCATTACTGTCCGATGTCACTCTCGGTGGCTGCGATTACAGCTGTAATCTGAAGAACTTTCTCGACGACCGGGGCTACATGTTGCCTGCGCGGCCGAGACATGCGAATATGCAACCGGTGTCACTTCCACTTGGAAGCCGACGTCGCTGCAACGGGGGTCGATGCAGCAACGGAGAGAGTCTCTGCATTCGTTGGGAGTGTCTCTCCGCTCGCTGCGTAACTTCAGGTAAGTTGCCTCGACTTCGCGTGCGCCGTGGAAAACGTGCGCGCCTCCAGTGGGCGATAGCCTCGCCAGGCAACGGCCTCCCCATCAATTGGCAACTGCGCTCCGCAGGTTCGCAGCGTCATTCGAGCGTAACGCAGGGAGCGTAATGGCGCACCGGCGGCCATGACGTGGTGTCGCCTGGTGGCCCAGAGCCGCAGCCCGTCTGTGCCGGCGAACAACCGCTATCAGGATCGGTGCGCCTGGTGCTGAATGACCTATTAGTCGTAGGCGAACGAAACCTTGAAGCGTGAGAGGGTGCCGTCCGTTGCCGTGATCAAGATTTTTGAATATAGAGAATTCACTGATTGTGACGAGAACGTTCCACTCCTGTTTCTGTTCGTGACCTGAGTAATCGGCTAGCCGTGCTGGCCCAGTCGCGCCAGGCCATCTGCCACCGACACGAATTCCCCGCCCCCGCTCAGTTTCGCCGCGCCGAACCGCTCGACAAACAAACGGCGCACCGCTGGCACGAGGGCGGTGCCACCGGTCAGAAACACTCGGCCGATCGCCGCGGGCGCCACATTGGCGGCCTGCAACGCGCCGTCCACCGTGGCGCCAAGCCGCGCCAGGTCCGGCGCGATCCAGCTTTCAAACTCGGTGCGGCTGATGGAACGCTCGACGCCAAAGTGGCGATGGACGAAACGTAGAAGCGTGCTCTCGTCGGACGACAGCGCCGCTTTGGCCGAGGAAACCGCTTGGTACAGCGCGTAACCCAACCCATCCTCGATCAGCGAAATCAGGTGGTGCAATCGTTCAGGGTGATCAGCGGTGCGCGCAACTTCGGCGATGGAACGCAACGTGCGCGGCGTGCGCATCAGCGACAGCAGATGCCAGCGCGCAAAACCGGAATAGTATTCCGACGGCACCGGCAGGCGACGGCCCATGAATGTCGTGTAGCTGTCGCCTTTGCCAAGCTGCGGGGCGATCACCCGATCGATGATACGATAGTCGAATGCGTCGCCGGCGACGCCGATGCCGGCATGACCAAGTGCGGTGACGCCCGTGCGCGGATCGAAACGCAAGACCGAGAAGTCGCTGGTGCCGCCGCCGAAATCACCGATCAGCACGATTGTCGGTTCGGACAGGTCATGAGCAAATCGTGTGCCGGCAGCCTCGGGTTCAAGCGCCAACCGGACTTCAGGCAGGCCAGCCTCGGCATAGGCGCCGCGCAGCCGGGCTGCCCCCAAGGCGTCGTCGACGAACTCGCCGGCGAAATGCACCGGGCGGCCGACGACGATGCGCGGTGCGGTCTCGACGCCTGTCAACAACGCCCGGAGAAAACAGCCGATCAGGCGTTCAAGCGTGAAGGGCCGGCCAAAAATGCGGGTCTCGGTGAAGTTCTTCTGCGCCAGATAGGTTTTCATCGACATGATCAGTCGGCTGTCGAGCGGGTCTTCCAGATAGGCGGCGATCCCCTGCGGTCCGGCAGCATGGTGCAGGACCCGGCGGGCTGGCGTCTGTTCGTCCCAAAAGCACAGCACCGAGCGGAACACGTCGGCCGTCGATTCGCCAATCGTGTGCCGAACGGTCGTCACCGTGCCGTCATCGTGCAGCAACGCGACCACGCTATTGGTCGTGCCGAAGTCGATCCCGACGGACTTGATCATCCGGTCGCTCCGCCAAAGGGCGCGGCTTCAAGCAGAAAAGCCGTCGGAAGACAAGTGGATCGGCGAGCTCCCGCCGTGCAGCGTAGAGATAGCCATTGAAAGGCTTCTCATTTGGCGCTGATCTGATCGTGAGGTTCATTGCGAAAATGTTGGCCGGTCGCACTCTGTCTCGTGTTCATCGTCTCGATCCGCGAGATCTTGCAGTGGTCACCTAAGGCAGCTTGTGAAGCGTAACATCGAACCGGGACGGAGCAGGCATGCGGGTTCTGATCGTGGGCGCGGGCGTCATCGGAACGTCGATTGCCTATCACCTCGCCGCGAGAGGTGCCGGCGTGGTGGTCCTTGAGCGCCATGCCATCGCCTGCGCCGCCTCAGGCAAATCCGGCGGCTTCCTGGCCCGTGACTGGTGCGATGGCACACCCCTCATGGCCCTCGCCCGCCGGAGCTTCGCGCTGCACGCTGAACTCGCCGCGTTGCTGGAGGGTGACTGGGGTTATCGCCAGATGACGACGTACGCCGGCAGGGTCGGTCGGTCCCCAGCCCTGACGCTCGCGGCCGGGCCACGATGGATCTCGCCGGACGTCGCGATCGCCGGGCAGATTGGGTCCACCGCCACAACGGCGCAGGTCAATCCAGCGGCCTTTACGGCCGGCATGATGCGGGCAGCGGAAGCACGGGGAGCGGAGGTTCTTCTGGGCGAAGCGCAAGGCCTGCTGTACTGCGCCGGCGACGTCGTTGGCGCGCTCTTTGATGGCGATGCGCTGGAGGCCGATGCCGTCGTCATCGCGATGGGGCCATGGTCGATGCTGGCGGCGAAATGGCTGCCGCTGCCTCCGGTGTTCGGCCTCAAAGGTCACAGCCTCGTCTTCCAAACCGGCGCGACAATCCCTGCGGAAGCCCTGTTTCTCGAGTATGTGGAGCCAGACGGCTCGATGCTCTCACCGGAGATCTTCCCGCGCGCCGATGGCACGACCTATGTGTGCGGCATCTCAAGCGAATCTTTCCTTCCGATAGATCCGGGCTTCGTCGCCCCCGATGACGGGGCGATCGGCCGGCTGAAATTGCTTTGCGACCGCATGTCCCCGGTCTTGGCGAGCGCCCCCGTTCTCGCGAGCCAGGCGTGTTTCCGCCCCGTGACTGCGGACGGACTGCCCCTGATCGGCGCCGTCCCGGGAGCTCGGGGCGCCTATGTCGCGACGGGTCACGGTGTGTGGGGGATCCTTAATGCCCCGGCTACGGGCGAGGCGATGGCTGAGCTGATCCTGGACGGGGTGGCGCGTTCGGTCGATCTCTCGCCCTTCGATCCCGCACGCCTCGCTGCTCTTGATCCCGACCGCGTCTCGGTCACTCGCAGGCTCAGGGGCTGACTCAGGCCGTTGCATCGACCCCGGAATGAACGAACACCGAGGAGTGGTGAGACGAGTTCTTCAGCATCGCTGCGCGGCCAATCCCCGACCCACTCCATCCGACGTCCGCTTCGGAGATGCAGGGTGAGCAGTGCGCGTGACCCATATCAGTCGACACGCGCCGGGCCACTCAGGGCGAAATCGGATCGGGTATCGATGCTTCACGTGGCGCCGATGATCTGTTGCAACGTTCGGTCTGTTTCTGACGTTTGTCGGGCCGGCTTGATCTCGATGCCGTGCACGCTCTTTCGGTGGGCGCGGTGAGTCTTGTCAGTGCCTTCAGCTTAGACGACAGCTCGCCACGAAATCCACAAAGAGCCGGACGCGTGGCGGGATTGGATTGCCTGGCTGAAAGGTCGCGAAGAGATCGATTGCGTCGCAGGAATAGTCGGCCAGGCATTCAACGAGGCGTCCGGCCTGTAGGTCTTCGGTCACGTCCCACAGCGCTTCCGACGACAGCCCTAGTCCCGCGAGCGCCCAGCCGTGGAGCACGTCGCCACTGCTGCTGGAAAGGTGACCTCCGACCTTGATCTCCTCCACACCGTTCTCGGTGCGGAACCGCCAGCGATCGTGTAGCCGATGCCTGCGGGCGAGACGCAGGCATTCGTGGCTGGCGAGCTCGGTTGGTCGCGCTGGTTTCCCGCGCGCTGCCAGATAGGACGGCGCGCCGCATAGAATGCGGCGGGAGGCCGCGATTTTGCGCGCGATGACGCTTGGGTCGTCGGGGCGGTCGATCCGCAGTGCGACGTCGATCCCGTCCTGCCCGACCTCCAACCCGGCGTCCGAGAGCACCAGATGGATTTCCAAGCCCGGATGCGCGGCGGCAAACTCGGCCAGCAGAGAGGCAATCCGGCGCCGACCAAGTTCAGTCGGCGCCCCAACCTTTAAAAGTCCGCGTGCTGCCGCCCCCCGTGCCGAGACCTCAGCCTCCGCGTCGCGCAGGTTCGCGAGGATGTCGCGACACTGCTGATAATAGAGCGTCCCCTCATCGGTCAGGCGCAAACGTCGCGCGCTCCGTTCGGCCAAACGTACACCCAGGCGCGCTTCAAGCGCCGACAGTCGGCGGCTCACGGCGGGTGGCGAGGAGCCGGAAGCCAGGGCGGCCGCAGAAATGCTGCCCGCTTCCACGATGGCGCAAAACAGCTCCACGTCGCCAATCCGATCGGGCAAGACACCCTCCGTGCTTCCGCTGAGCGAAAGCATAGCGTCCTGCGGGCCGGGTTTCCGACCCATTTTGCGACTATGCTCTCCCAGCAAGCAAACAGCCATCTCAGACGTCGCCGGCGGTGTGTGAAAGCGCGGCTACGCGGCCGCGGGCAGTGCTTGGCGCCATAGCCGTGGGTGTGACGGTAGGTTTTGGGGGAGCGTGTCGTGTCGCGGTTTGCCGAAGGGTTGGGGGGCCCTGGTCATGTCTATAAACGCCGGCGGCGGCCCGGCGGATCTGAATGAAGGCTCATCGTTTTCCGGTTCGCCGGGCTGCAAGTCCGGAATATGGCAGCCGTGGGCGGCATCCACAGCGCATCCCGCAGATGGCTGAACAATTCAAGTACCGCCGGCGGTTTCGGTCGAAGAGTTGCGCGCGCACGCGACGAAGGGAGGAATCGGGGCATGATTGCGGTCGTTCAAGCATTCGACGACGCGCCCAGCTCCAGGCACGCACAATTGGGGTAAACGTGTTCGGGCGTCCTCTGATCTCGAACAGCTGTCTCCCGCCCAACGGGAGAGGTCTTTTTAAAGCCAGGCCAGCCACAGGGACGGCCTGCGGATCGTCACCGTCGCCTCGACTGACATACCCGGACCAATCATGCTGCTCGGAATTCCGTCGAAATCATCAATCAGGATTTTCACCGGGACGCGTTGAACGACCTTGACAAAATTACCGGTGGCGTTCTCCGGTGGCAGCAATGCGAAATTCGAGCCCGTCCCGCGCTGGAAGCTGTCGATATGGCCGTGCAGCACATGGTTCGGGAACGCGTCCACACCGATCGTGACTGGCTGGCCAGCACGCATATGCGTCAGTTGCGTTTCCTTGAAATTGGCGATGACGTAGATTCGACTAGGGACCGCGGAAAACAGCGTCTGGCCCGGCTGCACGAAGTCGCCCTTCTGCACGCTGCGGCTGGCGACCGTCCCTGCCATGGCGGCATAGATCTTCGTGTAGGACAGGTTAAGCTTCGCCTGGTCGAGCGCCGCTTGCGCGCGGATGACGTTGGCTTTCGCCTCTTCGAGGTGGCTCCGTAGCACACCGCTCTGCGCCCGCGCTGCGGCCAATGTCGCGGTATCCCGCTGCAGCGTGGCTTGCCGCTCGGTGATGTCGGATTGGGCTTGCTGTGCTTCCTCCGTTGCGGCGGCACCTTGTCTGGCCAAACTGGTAAAGCGCGCAAGCTGCTGGCTCGCGAAGGTCAGCCTGCCGCGGTCGCCGAGCAGATTGGCTTCATCGGATGCGATCACCTGGCTTTGTTCGGCCAACTGCGATTCGGCCGTGGTTTCCGCGGCCTGCGCGCTTTGCAGGTTCGCAGCGGCAATGTTGACGGCAACCTGATAGTCCCGCGGATCAAGTTGCACCAGAAGCTGACCCGCGTCGAATGCGCTGTTGTCGGTGATATGAAGCGCGGAGACATAAGCGGCGACCTTCGGCATCACGGCAACGGTATCGGCCTGCAAAGACGCATCATCGGTCTCGACGAAATAGAGGCTCGGCACGTAGATATAGGCTGCCGCCGCAATCAAGGCAGCTCCGATCGCCACAGGCCAGACAGGGATCCGCAGATGCAGCCGTTTCGCCCGGGGCGGCTCCCGCGTTTTCACATTCGCGGTGGACCCTCGCTCTGGGAGGCCCGGATCGGCCAATTTCGCTTGCTCCAGTGACGGGTCAGCCGGGGCGGAGTCATCGTGTGGCAGTGTGAGATCTGCTTGAGTCATTGCTTTGCCCTCACAGTGGGCGACATCAACGGGACGAAGCATAGTGCGACGACGCCGATCGCTGCCATGAACAGAAAGGTGTCGGCGTAAGCGAGGGTCGCGGCCTGACGGGAGGCTTCCTGGCTGAGCATACCAATGGCGATGTGCTGCGCGTCGATGGGCGACGCCCCGGTGCGAGCGATCGCGAAATGAGCCGCCTGGTTTGTCCAGGCCAGCGTTCGGGATTCGCCGCCACGCACGCTCTCGTACAGCCGGGACGAATGCAGCGTCTCGCGCCAGTTCAGCAGGATGGTCACCAGCGTGACTCCAAAGGACGCACCGAACTGGCGGAAGCTCATGTAGATCGCCACGGCGTCGAGCTGTTGAGCCAGGGGCACCTTACCGACCGTGCCGCTCGAGGTTGCGGACAGCATGGGCGCCAGGCAGAAGGCGTAAAGGATCAGCGGCAGCACATAGTAAGTGTCCGGCGTGGCCGTCGTCATCAGCCGCGCAAAGAGCAGCATGGATAGAGCCAGCATTGCGAAAGCGAAAGCGATGACCTTGCGTTGGCCGAATCTCGCAATGGCCATGGTTACCAGCGGCCGGATCGTGGCTGCGGCGAGGGCATAGGCACACATGATGCGGCCTGCCTGCGTCGCGCTCAGGCGATAGGGAAAGACGTTACGTAGGAACTCCGGCAGGGCGTAAAGGCTGCCGGTCAGGATGATGCCGGCGAACAAGCCCAGCGCTATGGCCGCCTGCACGTTCCGGTTGGCCAGTAGCCGTAGTTGCAGAAGCGGCGTCGTGTTCTTGGCGCTGAGCTGCCACGTGGCAAACAGCAGCAGCGCGATCAGCCCGATCCAGGTGAGCAACTGAATACGACTGGAGCCGAACCAATCGTCGATCTCGCCACGGCTGAGCACGATCTGCAGCGATACCACCGCGATGCCAAGCAAAAGGATGCCAAGCTTGTCCACCCCTTTTGCACGCGCATCCGCGGGGCGTGGCACGTCCGGAAAGTACAGCAGCAGCAGCCGAATGGCGATCGCCGCGAAGACCACGTTGGGAAGGAAGATCAGCCGCCAGGTAAAATTATCGGTGACATAGCCGCAAAACAGCAGACCGATCGCCGTCGCCAGGTAGAGCATGACGGAAGCGCGCGCCATCGACTGGCTGCGCTGTGGCAAAGGCATCACCATGTAGATGCCGGCACGCCACCACATCGTGAGTCCCGCGCCGGCAAAGCCCTGCATGGCGCGCCAGAACAGCAGTGTTGTGAAGTCGGGGGCCAGCGCGCATGCGACGGATGTGGCCGCAAAGGCGGCTGCACTGCCGATGATGTAACGGAGGTATCCGACATGCCCGGCCATCCAGATGGACAGCGGCACGCCAAAGAACAGAGCCGAAAGATAGGTGGTTAGAATCCAGCTTGCCTGGTCCCGTGATAGCCCCAGCGTTCCGGCCATGTCGGGCAGGACCAGATTCACGCCGTCATAGGTGTAGAATTCCATCCAGGTCGCGAGAGCGAGGCCAAGCACCAGGTACTTGCTCGGGCTGGCGGCGGCCGGGCTTGCTGTTGCAGGGCTGGCCAGACGCCCCGACATCGCTTCGGTGGTGGGTGGCATTGCGATCTCCCCGGGGGTGTCCTGTGTCTTAAAGGAGGGCGGTGGGCGCGCTTGACCCGCCGTGAGGGGTGCGGGGTGCCCCGAGTTTATCACCGGTCGGCCGGCTCAATTCTTGCGCGGGCGGATGGAAATTGTGCCTTGCGAGACCAATTGCCCCCTCCCCCAGCACCATGCCCAACAGTCCGACCAGGGCGATCAAGGGCGGAGCCGGGGAGCGGACCTGCACCAGGCCGTAAATCGCGCCAACGGCAAAGCCGAGAGCAAGGGAGAGGACAAAGTCGTTCATGGCTGACTCCCGGTGCTGCGTTTGTCGCGGTCCAAATAAGGATCCGGACGCGGCCGGAAAGTAGCCAGGGCGCATGCTATGTTTCCGCATACCGGAAGCATGGGGGCTGCAGTGCCGGATGGAAGCGGCGATATCGCCGAGTTCTGCGCTGTTGTGGCGGCGGACGGCCCATTCCTGAGCAGCGACGATCAACCGGTCACTGATTGACATGGAAGCACTTTCGCCAGCTGCCTGTGATGTTCAGTGTCCGCCTCCCGGATCGCCTGGCAAGTCGAGTTATGGCCGACTTGGATCGAACGTAGCGGCAAGTCTGCGCGGATCGCGTCGGCGCGCCGGTTGGCTCTTCAAATTCGGCTTCCGGTTTTGCCCGTTACGCTACCGTATGCCTCAGATCGGTGGAGAGCAGGCGGTGGATCAGGGGGGCGGGTCAGAGCGCGAAGGCGTCTCGGATCACTCGCGCGCACTCCGTCGGTGGTGCTGCGGCCGTGTCCAGCTCCAAATCGTAAGTGACGCCTCGGTGGACGCGTCCATACTGCCAGCGCGCCAGGCCGAGTTCCCGGTCGCCTCGTGCGCGTTCCCGTGCCTCAAGCACGTCGAGTGGGGCGAAGAGGCCGACCAGACGGAGGTCGAACGGCCGCAGCAGCTCACGATACTCCTGTGCTGTCTGGGCCTCGATCATAACGTCATCAACAATGATGTTATTTCCCTGCGCGGCCATGGCGGCAACTGCGTGCCGCATACCGCGCATTGCACGCTGAAGCACCACGCCGGACCTGATAGCAATCATCGGTTTGCCATCGTGCTGCATCGTTTCGAAAACCAAGCCTTCCGGGCGGCCCAGCATTTTCTCCGGCAACATATTCAGGAAAGCATCCATTGCGACGTGGAGGAACGGCTTGGAGGCGATCGCTTGAAGCACCTTCGCCGTCGCGCTTTTCCCGACGCTGCCAACTCCATTCAGAATAATGACTTGCGGTATCAGGTCCAAGCGGACCTCCAGAGCACTTGAGTCGTACTGGTCGTCATGGTCGGGGAGACCTCGTTGCGGAATGGCTGTTTCGGGTTGCTATCTGCCGCAGGCAACGTCTCGCGTCCAGCGCACTGGCCTCCTTACGACGAGGATCCAAGCTGATTGCAAGAGACGCGGGGTCTTCCGGGCCCGATTCGTCGACTGTGCGTCAGATACGCGAGTTAGGTGCTCGCGCGAGACTCCGATTCTGCCTGGTCCATGATATGTCCACCACCAACGCCATGCGGACCTTCTTCTGAGCCTACAGAAGGAGGCTCCAGCGGCGATACGAAGCCGCCTGGACCCGGCCTGGCTTGCGAAGGTCAGGCAGGCTCGACTCGACAAGATTATCCACTTCACGCCGGAATCCTTCGCCACGCTGAGTTGATTTTCCCATGCTCGCCGGATTGCACCACGTCGGGGGGCACCCAAACGACGGATCGGTGTTGGACAGAGTGCAGAGAGGACCCAGACATGAGACCGGACCGGGCAACCGAGACTACGCAGCGATATCTCAGGCCCCTTGGCGTCGAACGCCTCTTCAGCCGGGTCCTCGTGTCGCTGATCAACCTCGGCCTGATCCGCGGCCACTTTTATGTGCTCGAAGTACGGGGTCGGCGCACCGGCAAGACCATCTCCCTGCCCGTAGACCCGATCGACCACGGTGGGTCCCGCTACCTGGTCTGTGCCCGCGGTAACGCCAACTGGGTCCGCAACGCGCGGGCGGCCGGGGAGGTAACGCTCTCGAACGCGAGGCGCCGGCGCCGCTTCGCGCTGCGCGAGCTGGATCCCGCCGACCGTCCGCCTGTCCTCAAGGCATATCTCGACCGTTACGCCAAGGAAGTGCAGCGCTTCTTCCCTATTCCCAAAGGGTCGCCGGTCGAAGCCTTCAGCGATCTTGCCGCGCGCTATCCGGTCTTCGAGCTTGTGCCGTCGGACGCGCAGCGCTGATTGTGGCCAATCGCCGCTCTCGGCCGGTATGCAAGCTGAGCAGGCTCGGCTTCGGCGCTCGAGCGCGTCGAGAACGTCGTGGCTCGATGGCTCAAACGCGGTGCAAGCCGGACCCTTCCACTTGGACGCTTTGGCACGCCATTGCGCTTCGACGTTCCGGTAGTGCTGTGCATCCTTCCCCGGCTCCAACTCAAAATCGGTGCTCCGTCCGACAGGAGTCCGAGAGACAGGGCAGGGCAGCCAGGAGAATGTTGTGGAGTGGCGGCGGATGTCCCGTCAGCGCCGCCCGCACAGATCCGAGCGGGCCCGATTCGAGCACCTGGCTCCCACCTCGGGTGCCTGACGGCGGACCGCACATTCGGCCATGGATGTAGGATCCGCGGATTCGGGAGAAACTCGTCAGCCAGCCCCGCCGTCCGTTCTCATTTCAGCCGCCCCCGCTGGCTACGCCGGCGTAGTTGCGGTACCGATGTACGACGACATGATAGCGGAACGCTGCTTTCGCCCGGCTGTTCGTCGGCACGGCGTGATAACGACGTATCTCGCGCCGACTTGCGCGAGCAATCTCCCGGTCTCCGGAATCGTCCTGTGCCATTGTCTTCGCAACCCCTCCTCGATCTCCCGCAACTTCGCCCTCATGCGGTCGCGAGCATTGCCCTACGAAGGTGGAGGCCCACACGTTCGAGCCGCGTCGGGCGAGCCAAGTTTTTACAATCCGGAACAATACCCGGCACACTGCTTTGTGGACCCGCAATGGAACGGCGGCCCGCTTTGACCGGTCGCCTTCACGCGGCAAGCGGATTGAGCCAGGTCAGGTCCGGGAATCGTGCGAAGTCGCCATCGGTTGAACACATGGTGAGTCCGTGTTCAATGGCGAGCGCTGCAAGATGTGCATCCGGGATGAGATTCCCATAGATGCCGGGCAGTGCCAAGAGTTTATCGAGAACGGTGATATGGCGCTCCGTCGGCTCCGGGACCCAGACCGTTTCTGCAGAGAGCCAGCTCGACACCTGCTCCCAGGCGACCCTCATGGTCAACGGGCTGGGAAACGCTCTTGGGTTCGTTGCAATGCGCAGGAACGTGAGGAGGCTTGGCCACGGCAATCCTACGGGCGCTGTCCCATTCAGCTTCTCATCGAGCCAATCGCGGATTTTGGCGTGCAGATCAATCGCGGAATTACAGGCATAGAGAAGAATATTTGCGTCGACCAGGATCACTTGAAGCCGTCGCTGTCGAGATGCCCAAGCGTTTCCGCAACATTGTCGATATTGATGAGCGGTTCGCCCATATCAAACGTCCGGGTACGCAACGCTTTGCGCTTTCGTGGCTGTCCGCTCATGTCCCGCAGACCTCGCCGTAATACATCGTTGACGAGTTCCTTGAATTTCAAGTCACGCTGACGGCGCAGGCGCTCAAGTTGCGCAGCGACGTCGTCGTCAAGGGTCAGTGTTGTCCTCATGCATCAAAGCATATACCATCTGATGTCTTGATGTCACCCAAGGCAGAAAACCGTCGCCAGGCGCGGTCTGAAACTACATCGAAACGAGTTAAAGCGAATTAAGAATTTTCGCGGCAACCGCGCTTTACTGAGCGAAACACAGGACTATCGAAGACTATCGCTGCGATCTCGTCGCCGGGAACATGCTGCACGATCCCGATTTACTCGACAGTACTCCCGCTCAGCCCACTCGATTATTTGCGTCATGCTAATGCATTTGAATACCAGAGAAAATTTTTCTGCGCATGACGAAGCACTGTCTCTCCAACCGGTCAGAAAATCGCGCTCTTGATTTCACACACCAATTTCGACGGTCCGCAATCTGCGCGGTTTCAGCGAACATCGGCATCGATCGGTCGAATTTTTTTCTCATGGCCGCCGACCGAGCCTTACCCGCAGTTCCTAAAGAAGACCGTCACGAGGCGGTCTACCACCAGAGTCCGTCGCGAGATTCACATCGGGGTGCGTCGTCGGTACAGCGTTACGCCCGAGACAGCGCCATCGGCGATCTGCCGCGCGTCAGTCGCGCGATAAGGACAGTCCCGCGAGAAGCGGCGCGTACGCGGCGAGCCTGCGGGAGACGAACTCGGTGAAGAGCCGCACGCGCTTCGTCTTGCGTGTTTCCCCCTGTGTGAGGAGCCAAACCGTTCCGTACCTGTGCAAGTCGGTGTCCGGCACTCTCACCAGCAGGGGATCGGCATCTCCGACGAAGCACGGCAGTACCGTCATCCCGAGGCCTTGCCGTACTGCAACGATCTGCGCCTCGTCGTCCGTGATCCTGAATGGAACCCCTGTGGTAAGAGCCTCACCCTCGCTGGCCCAATCCGGAATTCCATGAATGCCTATGACGATCCACCGGACGGGGTCAGGCGCGCCCGCGCGCCACGCGGCTAGTCGATCGCGGGACATGTAGAAGCCGCCGAACAGCTCCGGTCCCTTCAGGCCGTGAAGATTGAGTGCCAGGGTTTCGCGGTCGTAGACGACACGGATCGCGACATCGGCCTCTCGGTTGGTCAGATTTGCCAGCTCGCCGGACGACAAGATTTCCATCTCGATGTCCGGATGCAGACGCGCGAAATCGGCGAAGTCCGGCATGAGCAGGTGGGTCGCGAGGGTCGGTGCCAGCGTCACTCGCAGGAGCCCGCGCACGCTCTGATCGCGCCCAAGGACGCGCGTCTCCATCTGGTGCGACGACGCCTCCATCTGGTCCGCGAACTCGAGGACCTCCTCCCCCGCAGCCGTCAGGCGGTAGCCCGAAGGCAGCTTCTCGAACATGCGTACCCCGAGGCGTTCCTCGAGTTGAGCGATGCGTCGCAGCACGGTCGAGTGGTTCACCCCGAGGCGCTCGGCAGCAACCCGCACCGCGCCTCCGCGCGCGACGGCCAGAAAGTAGCGAACGTCGTCCCAATCGATCATGGTGCAATCGGGCACCACCTGGTGCGCCCTCCAAAGTCCGTATTTAGCATACCGAACGGCCGAACGGGCGGTCATCATCGCCTATGCGCGACGAGCGCCGCCCAATTCCGAACAGCGGACACCAATCGTCGCGGCTGGCGTCAGTCGTCTGGCCGGATCGATTTCGCACCACCGATGTGCACGTTTCCGCACTGAACGCCTGACGCCCGCGGACCGACTTTCAGGGGCACGGGGCCTCTCCGGAGGACCCAGAGACGGAGTCCGAACGAAGCGTCATCCCGCAACTGGGAGCAGCGGCGCTGCCCGGCAACACGCGAGGAGAAATCATGGCAAAGCTTGAAGGCAAGGTTGCAGTCATCACGGGTGGTGCCACCGGCATCGGCCGCGCCGCAGCAAAGCGCTTTATCGACGAGGGCGCCTTCGTCTTCATCTTCGGCCGCCGGCAGGAGGCGTTAGACGCCGCTGTAGCCGACCTCGGGCCTAATGCGCGCGCGGTGAAGGGCTCGGTCTCCGATCCGGCCGACCTCGACCGACTCTACGCGGCGGTGAAGGCCGAGCGCGGAACCCTCGACATCGTCTTCGCCAATGCCGGGGCGGGACGCCCGCTTCCGCTCGGCGAGATCACCGCCGAGCACATTGACGAAACCT
Source organism: Acetobacteraceae bacterium (assembly GCA_030037665.1). Taxonomy (GTDB): domain Bacteria; phylum Pseudomonadota; class Alphaproteobacteria; order Acetobacterales; family Acetobacteraceae; genus JASHVB01. The sequence continues at coordinate 322 of JASHQG010000354.1, read as the reverse complement.
TCGACACCAATGTGAAGGGTACGATCTTCACGGTTCAGAAGGCGCTGCCGCTGATGGGAAAGGGCGGTTCGATCATCCTGACCGGATCGAGCGCCGCCACCACGGGCGCCCCGGGATTCAGCGCCTACAGCGCGAGCAAGGCGGCAGTGCGCAACCTCGCACGGACCTGGGCGGAGGATCTGAAGGGCACCGGCATCCGGGTCAACGTGCTGTCGCCCGGGCCGACGGCGACCGAACTCGCGAAGAAAGCGCTGGGCGAGGAGGGCCAGAAGGCCTTCGCCTCGATGAATCCGCTCCAGCGCATGGCCGATCCGGCGGAAAT
>JASHQG010000353.1 GCA_030037665.1 Acetobacteraceae bacterium | reverse complement strand
CGTTGGCGCATGCCTCCCGAGAACTGGTGCGGCCACGAGTCGAGCACCCGTTCCGGCTCCGGAATTCCCATTCGTCCGAGCAGTTCCGTCGCGCGGCTGCGTGCCGCGGCACTCGTGAAGCGACCATGCGCGGTCATCGTCTCGATCAACTGGCGCGAAATGCGTAGTACAGGGTTCAGGGACGTCATCGGGTCCTGGAACACCATGGCGATCTCGGCGCCTCGCACATCGCGCAATTGTTCTTCTGGTAACGCGGTGATCTCCTGGCCGCGAAAGCGGATCGAACCAGCCACAATGTGGGCCGGCTCCTCCAGCAAATTCATGATCGACTTTGCCGCGACGCTCTTGCCGGAACCGGATTCACCGACGATGCCGAGCGTCTCACCTTTGTTCAGCGTGAAGCTGACACCATCGACTGCACGCACCACGCCGGCATCGGTGAAGAACCAGGTGCGCAGATCGCTGACCTGCAGCAGCGGCCCCGTCTCTGGGTTTGGATCAGCGGCGTCTGGCATGCGGGTCCAACCAGTCGCGCAGGCCGTCGCCCACGAAATTGAAGCCGATCACCACAGTGAGGATCGCCAGGCCCGGAAACGTGGCGACCCACCATTGCGACACGAGTTCGCGGCCTTCCGATACCATTGATCCCCATTCCGGGGTAGGCGGCACCACGCCGAGGCCCAGAAAGGAAAGACCGGCAAATACGAGAATCGCATTGCCGAGATCCAGCGTCATCACCACCACCAGCGGACCCAGCGCGTTCGGCACGATCTGGCGGAACAGGATGTGGGTGGGGGAAAAACCGATGGTGCGGGCCGCGGCGACGTATTCCAGCGAACGCTGGCCCAGCACGAGGCTGCGTGCCAGCCGGGCAAATTTCGGCCACCAGACGACCAGCATGGCGATGACCGTGTTGCGCGTGCCAATACCGAGCGCGGCAGCAATCGCCATCGCCAGGATGATTGGCGGGAAGCAGAACATCAGGTCCGTGGCCCGCATCAGAATCTCTTCGGTGAGGCCTCGCGCATAGGCGGCAACGGCCCCGATCAGCGTGCCGATCGCGCCGCCGATCAGCACCACTGCGAAGCCCACCGCCAGCGACGTGCGCGCGCCATAGATCACCCGGGTCAGAACATCGCGGCCAAGTTCGTCGGTGCCGAACCAGTGCGTGGCTGATGGCTCGGCGAGCCGGCCAGCGACATGCACCGTGTCGGGTGCATAGGGCGTGATCCAAGGTGCGAGCAGAGCGGCGAGTGCCCATAGCGCCACCACCGCTCCCCCAAGCACCGCCAGCAGGTAACGGCGTCGCCAGCGGCTGCGGCGACCTGCTGCTGTATCCGTGCTAGCGGCGAGTTCAGCGGCTTCCGCGTCGGTCAGCGTGACGCTGATGCTGCGCGGGATCATCGCCGCATCACCCGTGGATCGAGCAGGGCGTAGGAGACGTCCACCACCAGGTTGACGATGACGTAGACCACCGCGACCACCAGCGTGACCCCCATGATCGCCGGGAAGTCGAGGATCACGGCGCTTTGGAACGTGTAGCGGCCGAGGCCGGGCCAGGAGAAGATCGTTTCGGTCAGCACGGTCCCAGTAAGCAATTGCGCGTAAGCGAGGCCGCCCAGCGTCACCACCGGCAATAGCGCATTCGGCAGCGCATGACCCACCACGATGAGGCGGCGGCGCAGCCCTTTGGCGCGCGCGACGCGAACGTAATCCTGCGACAGCGCTTCCAGCATCGCGGCACGCGTGGTGCGGGTGATCAGGCCCATGGTGGCAGATGCCAGCACGATCGACGGCAGAATCAGATGCGCGATCGCGTCCCAGAACGTGTCCCATTGGCCGGCAAGCGGGGCGTCGATCAGCATGAACCCGGTGACGGTGGGCGGCGGGAACTGGTCGGCGCCGATCTGTCCCGGACCGGGCGCCCAGCCGAGCCAGCCGTAGAAAACCGCCAGCATAATGAACGCAAGCCAGAAGGTGGGTGCGGACACGCCTACCAGAGATACCGCGCGTGCGACGTGGTCGATCCAGGAATCGCGCTTCATGGCAGCGACGACGCCCAGCGGCAGCCCGAGGAAAAGTGAAAGGATGAACGCAACCGTGGAAAGTTCGATCGTGGCGGGCGCGTATTGTGCAATGTCGTCGAGCACCGGGCGCTGCGAGGAAATCGAAATGCCCAGATCGCCATGCGCAAGGCCGCGCAGGAAGATCCAATAACGATCCCACATCGGCAGATCGAGGCCCCATTTATGACGATAGGCCGCAACGATCGCCGGATTATTGGCGGCGATGTCGCCGAGTTGCGTCAGTACGGGATCGCCCGGCACCGTATTGGCGATCAGGAAGATGATCAGCGTCGCCAGCAGCACCATTGCCGCAGCGACCAGCAAACGCGAAGTGATGTAACGCAGCACGCGATGGTTGACCTCCCACCTTGCCGCATACCGTATGATCAGCGGTGCGCCAAGTTGTATTACGGCAGCAGACCGGTATGATCGCGCCAGAAGACGAGTAAGGAGGGGATTGTGCGAGATCTGGGCTGGATCGGCCGGCGCGGTGTGATGCGCCTACTCGGCTTTGGCGGCGCGGCACTCGCCGCAGGCCTGCCGGAGAAGGTGCATGCGGCTTCCAGCGGCGGCACGCTGGTGCTGGGCGTCGATATCAGCGATTCGATCACCTTCGACCCGGCCCGCGAAGCACAATATACGGCCCCCCTTACCATGCGCGCCGCTTACGAATCGCTGCTGACGATGGCGCCGGGCGACTACCTGACCGTACAGCCGGCGCTGGCGAAAAGCTGGGAACGCACGCCAGACGGTAAGGGTTGGCGGTTCCATCTCACAGACGCGAAATTCAACAGCGGCAACCCGGTCACCGCGCAGGATGTGAAATGGACGTTCGACCGGCTGATCCATTTGAAGGATCAGCCGTCGCAATATGTGACAAATGTGGCTTCGGTCGATGTGGTGGATCCGAAAACCGTCGATGTGCTGCTGAAGGATCCAACGTTGCCGATCCTGACAATCCTGTCCGGAGTGAATTTCGGCATCACGGAGCAGAAGGTGCTGGAACCGCAAGGCGGCACTGCGGGGACGGATGCGCTGAGTGCCGACAAGGCAACCAACTGGCTGAACCAGCATTCATGCGGCGCCGGGCCATTCACGCTGGTGGGGTGGACGCGCGGCGCGCAAATCTTGCTGACGCGCAATCCGCATTATTTCCGCGGCCCGGTGCATTTCGAGCACGTCATCGTGCGCCACATGGGCGACAGTGCAACACAGCTTCTGGCGATCAAGCGCGGCGATATCGGTGCGGCATTCAACCTGATCCCGGAGCAAATCGCCACCTTGAAGGACGACAAGCGGATTCGCATCGAGGGGCTGCACAGCCTGGACTACGTGTACATGGCTCTGACCAATGAGCCGGAGTACAACAAGGCGCTGGCGGTAAAGGAAGCGCGCCAGGCCATCGCATGCGCCATCGATTACGACGGCATCATCGAGCATTTGCTCGGTGGCGAGGCGCTGCGCTGCGCCAGCTTCATTCCGATCGGGCTGTATGGCTCGACCGAGGAGACGACAAAGGAGATCGGCTGGCACCAGGACCTGGACCGCTCGAAGCAGCTGCTGCAGAAGGCCGGCTTTCCGAACGGATTCGAATTCAAGATCAGCTATGGCGATGCGGCGGTATCCGGTCTGTCCTACGCCGTGCTTGCGCAGAAGCTGCAGTCCGACCTGGCGCGGGTCGGCATCAAGGTCGTGCTGGACCCGTTGGACCAGGTGAATTTGCGCACGCAGTACACCACGGGGCATTCGCAAGGTGGGGTGCTGACGTTCTGGAATCCTTCGGGCGTGGAAACAGACCAGTGGGCGTCTGCCAGCGTATTGCGCGTTGCCAAGCGCATCCATTGGTCGCCTGATCCGGCACTGCGGAAGCTGGTGCTTGATGCGGCGGCGGAGCAGGATGTGGCGAAGCGTACGGCGCTGTACGTCGATTACCAGAAGGCGCTGATTGACCAGGCGAGCCTGCTGATCCTGTTCCAACCGATCTACCAATTTGCGGTGCGGAATACGCTGAAGACATTCCCGCTGACCGCGGCAGGCTGGGAGGCGGAGCTGTACTTGGCGGCGCCAGCGTGATGGAGCGGGGCACGATTGGGGGCACGCTCAGTCCCCGTTGACCGCGTTCTCCCTATGATGACTAACCGCACGGTCTGGTGCTGTCACGTTGCCGGTTGGAACGAGAATTGTGACTGCAGGCGGGCGGTACTGCCGTTGCAAGTGATCGTGCCGCAGAGGCACGAGAGAAGCTCGGTATGAACTAACGTCGAGCCGTACAGCGGCGTAGGAGACCTGAGCTGGTCCCTCGGGATCGGCAGTCAAGCGCAAGTCTCAAGCCAGTCCGAGCTGCTTCGGTCAAAAACCGCGGTGGTGAACGTCGGATCGAAATGCCCGGGCATGACCCCGAGGCAGGCGCAGTGTCTGCAAGACGAGCGAAAGCGGACCTTCGAAGACGCGTCGTTCACGGTTCACGTGCCGTCAAAACCAGGGCGTCACTTTCTCCTGGCATAAGTCCGTCGGGAGCCTGCAGTAGAGCCTGCAGGACTGGATGGACGGCGGCCGGCGTACCGGTGGGGCGAATTGGGCACAGGCTTCTATGCGGAAATGCGGGACCAAGCCTGCCGATGCGTGGTGACACTACGCTCGATAGTACCGCCAGCGTTCTGTTGTCACAAAAAGGGAATGGGCCGACCGACTGCACGTCGGCGCATCGATCGAGCGAAACAACCCGGCAACTCTGTTCCGCCGAAAGACTCGGCTTCCCCCGGCCGCCACTCCGCCCCGCTTGCGCGCTCCCGTAATCATCGCAACGATGTCATTCATCGCGTCGCAGCCGGAAAACCTGACCCCGACCCGGCGACCCAGACGCGATGGCGGCAGCCGGAGCGACGCCCCGCACAAGCAAGCAGCCCGATCTGTTGGCCTGACCGCACGCCCGGCGCTTCGAAAAGACGCAGCAACGAACGGATTGAAACTGGGCCGCACTACAGAGCGGGCGCCGGATTTGCACGGAGCAGACCAAGTGAGAACAGAGGCGGACGTCTCGTGGTCTCAGGTGAGGGGATTCGGTTCGATGATTTTCTGGAAGCAGATTGAGCGGGTGTCGTGATACCCAAGTCGTTCATAGAACCGCCTGACGCGCTCGTTTCCTTCACGTACGAGCAATTGCACCTTCCACACCCCGCGCTCTCTGAGCCAGTTTTCGGCTGCGGTCATTATGCTCTTCCCGAGGCCGGCACCCTGATACTCTGGAGCCGCTGCGACATAATAGACCCATCCGCGATGGCCGTCTTCACCAATCATTGCAGAGGCGACGATACGCCCCTTCATCTCCGTCACCATGATTGTGGAGTTGGGCCTTCGCCGGGCAAATGCTATGTCTTTTACTGGATCATTCCATGGCCTCGCTACGCCTGAGGCATGCCACAGCGCTATAACCGCATCGACGTCGTCATCCCGAATCTCACGAACCGTAACGTCAATCGACATCGAGCACTTCCCCATACTTTACACGTCGACCGCGCTTCTGCTGACCTCGGTCCGGCTTTGTGCCTCGAATCGTGCCATCCTGCCAGTTCCATGGCGGGACCCGACATGAGCGATATCCGCTGGATGCTACATCTGGGCGTTGGGCCAAACCCGTACGTCCACGCCGTTGTCCTGGATCCGACACACGTCGTGCGTTGTCAGTTTCTCCCACACCGCAAGAACCGCCACACCCGGTGCAGCTCCGCAGGATGAGCGCTGCCCAACGAGCCTCAGCATA
>JASHQG010000047.1 GCA_030037665.1 Acetobacteraceae bacterium | reverse complement strand
ATCACCGCCTTGATGCCGAGCAGGAACGTGCCTTTGGCTGCCCAGTCGCGCGAGGAGCCGGTGCCGTATTCCTTGCCGCCGAATACCACCAGCGGCACGCCCTCCTTCTTGTAGCGCATCGCCGCGTCATAAATCGGCATCGACTCACCGGACGGCAGGTGCTTCGTCATGCCGCCTTCGACACCGGGCACCATCTCGTTGCGGATTCGGATATTCGCAAACGTGCCGCGCATCATCACTTCATGATTGCCGCGGCGCGAGCCGTAGCTGTTGAAGTTCGCCTGCGTCACCTGCCGCTCCAAAAGATAGTCGCCCGCCGGCGAGGTCTTGCGAATGGAACCGGCGGGGCTGATGTGGTCGGTGGTGATCGAATCGCCGAGCTCGGCAAGGATGCGCGCGCCTTTCACGTCGGTGACCGGCGACAGCTCCATTGTGATGCCATCGAAATACGGCGGATTGCGCACGTAGGTGGAGCCGTCGGTCCAGCGATAGGTTTCACTGTCGGTGTCCACCTGGATGCTCTGCCACTGCTTCGGACCCGTGAACACCTCGCCGTAGCGCGTCAGGAACTGCTCGCGCGAGAGCGAGGACGTGATGACATCGGTGATCTCTTGGTTGGTCGGCCACACGTCCTTCAGAAACACCGGCCGCCCGTCGGAGCCGGTACCGAGCGGCTCCGTTGTGATGTCCTGCGTTACTTTACCGAGCAGTGAATACGCCACCACCAACGGCGGTGACGCCAGGTAGTTGGCACGCACATTGGCGTGCACTCGGCCTTCGAAATTGCGATTGCCGGAAATGACTGCGGCGCCGACCAGCCGGTTGTCCTCGATCGCATCGACGATCGCATCGTCCAGCGGACCGGAATTGCCGATGCACGTGGTGCAGCCATAGCCGACCAACTCGAAACCGATCGCGTCCAGATCTTTCTGCAGCCCGGATTTTTCCAGGTACTCGGTGACCACCTGCGAGCCCGGGGCGAGCGAGGTCTTGACCCAGGGCTTCGGCTGCAGCCCCCGGGCGTGTGCCTTGCGCGCCAGCAAGCCGGCAGCGACCAGCACGTTCGGGTTCGACGTGTTCGTGCACGACGTGATCGCCGCGATGACCACGTCGCCGTGCGTCAGTTCGTAGTTCTTGCCTTCGACCTTCACCGAGACGTTGGCCTCGTTCTCCGGCACGCCGAGGCCCTTGGTCAGTTCCGCCTTGAACGAGGATGCGACATTCGTCAGGGCGACGCGGTCCTGCGGCCGCTTCGGTCCGGCCATCGACGGCACCACTGTGCCGAGGTCGAGCTCGATCGTGTCGGAGAACACCGGATCGGGCGTACCGGGCTCACGGAACATGCCTTGCGCCTTGAGATACGCCTCGATCACCTTGACGTGGTGCTCGTCGCGCCCGGTCAGGCGCAGGTAATCCAGCGCCACTTTGTCGACCGGGAAAAAGCCGCAGGTCGCGCCGTATTCCGGCGCCATGTTGCCGACTGTCGCGCGGTCGGCGAGGCCGAGCTGATCGAGCCCAGGACCGAAATACTCGACGAATTTCGACACCACGCCCTTGCGCCGCAACATCTGCGTCACCGTCAGTACAAGGTCGGTCGCTGTTGCGCCTTCCGGCAGCCGGCCGGTCAGTTTGAAGCCGACCACGTCGGGGATGAGCATGGCGATCGGCTGGCCCAGCATCGCCGCTTCCGCCTCGATCCCGCCCACACCCCAGCCCAGGATGCCAAGGCCGTTTACCATGGTGGTGTGGCTGTCCGTGCCGTACAACGTGTCGGGGTAAGCGAAGGTCGTGCCGTTGTTGGTCGACGTCCACACGCACTGCCCGAGATACTCCAGGTTCACCTGGTGGCAGATGCCGGTTCCGGGTGGCACGACCCGGAAATTGCGGAAGGCTTCCTGGCCCCAGCGCAGGAAGCGATAACGTTCACCGTTGCGCTCGAACTCGATGTCGACGTTCTTCTGCAGTGCGTCCGGCCGCGCGTACACATCAACCATCACCGAGTGGTCGATCACGAGGTCGACCGGCACCAGAGGGTTCACTTTCTCCGGGTTGCCGCCGAGCCTGATCATGCCATCGCGCATCGCCGCGAGGTCCACCACCGCTGGTACGCCGGTGAAGTCCTGCATCAGGATACGTGCCGGGCGGAACGGCACCTCCTTGTCGGAATGCGCAGCCGCGAGCCAGCCCACGATCGCCTTGGCGTCGTCCACCGTGTAGCTTTGTCCGTCTTCGAAACGCAGCACGTTTTCCAGCAGGATCTTCAGGCTGACCGGCAGGCGCACAATGTCGCCGAGTGTCTTCGCCGCTTCCGGCAGCGAGAAATAGTCGTACTGCCGGCCGTCGACGGTCAGGGTGCGGCGGGTCTTCAGCGTGTCCTGGCCGATCGATGTCATGGCGCGTCTGTCCTGGTTCCCAGGACCCCCTCGTTGTGCCGCACAGTCTGGCATGGTTTAGGAAGCGCAGCGCGCGAGCGATTGCTGCGCGCCGGCTTTAACCACACCAGCCGGGGGAACGTCCATCCGGCGGGCCGCGGGGGTTCGGGTGCTTCGGGCAGAGGGACTGGCGGCATTTCGCGGCGAAAGGCTGGTGCTGCGCGGGTTGGATTTCAGTGTCCCGGAAGGCGGCGCGCTCGTGCTGGCGGGGCCGAATGGTTCCGGCAAATCGACGCTGCTGCGGGTGCTGGCAGGACTGGTGCGGCCGTTTGCCGGACGCCTGTTGTGGGGCGAAGAGGATGCGCTGGCCGATCTCCCGACGCATGCCGCCCGCGTCGCTTACGTCGGACATCTGGACGCGGTGAAGCCGGCACTGACGGTCGCGGAGAACCTGCATTTTGCCGCGCAGTTGACCGGCGGGATGGTGGCGCACGCGCTGGCAGCGCTTGGGTTGGGCGAGCTTGCCGAGCTGCCTGCGCGCATGCTTTCGGCCGGGCAGAAGCGCCGCCTGGCATTGTCCCGTCTGGCGCTGAGCAAAGCGCCGCTGTGGCTCCTCGACGAGCCGACCCTGGGGCTGGACGTGGCTTCGGTGGCCCGTTTGGGCACATTGCTCGCCGCGCACCGCGGGCAGGGCGGCCTCATCGTTGCGGCAACGCACTCGCCGCTGCCGCTCGAGGGCGCAGCAGAGCTGCGGCTCGGATGAGCGTCCGCTCAGGGTGTTTCGCCCGCGACGCGGGAGTGGTCGGCGCACACCGCCCGGGGAGACACGAACAGACAGAACCGCGCCGCTCGTGCCTCACGCGGGCCGCTTTGTGTCATGATCTCTCCTGCTGCGTGGGCGGGTTGCAGGCATGAGCCTTTTCGTCGCCATCCTCACGCGCGAAGTCCGCCTTTCGCTGCGCCACGGCGCCGACACCATGGCCGCACTGCTCTTCTTCGTCGTCACGGCATCGCTTTTCCCACTGGCCATCGGCCCTGCGCCGGAAACGCTTGGGCGCCTCGCGCCCGGCATCGTCTGGGTCTGCGCCCTGCTCTCCGCCCTGCTGCCCCTCGACCGGCTGTTCGGCGCAGACTTCGAGGACGGCTCGCTCGACCAATTGCTGCTCTCGGGCCTCTCCGCACCAGCCATCGCCGGAGCCAAGGCTGCCGCGCACTGGCTGGTGACCGGCTTGCCGCTGCTGATCGCCGCCGCGCCACTGGCCGTCATGCTGCGCCTGCCGGATGACGCGCTACCGACGTTGCTCACGGGCCTCCTCCCCGGCACCGCGCTCTTGTCCCTGCTCGGCACCACTGGCGCGGCGATCGTGTTAGGCGCCCGCCGTGGCGGCGTGCTGTTGCCCCTGTTGGTATTGCCGCTCGCGACACCGGTGCTGATCTTCGGGGTCGCCGCAGCAGATGCCGCGTCCGGCGGCCAGTCACCACGACCGCATCTGCTGCTGCTTCTGGCGATGCTGGCGGCAGCACTGCCGCTCTGCCCGATTGCTGCAGGGGCGGCGCTGCGCAGCGCGGCGGAATGACCGGCGATCGGTGCGGCACAGCCATGATTTGTTCATCTGGCCATGCCGGAAAACAGAGCACGCGGTTGGCTGCACCTCAGTCGACACCTGTGGCAGAAGAGGGCGGTGATGGTCGCGCACCGCCGCTCCCTGCGCCGATCGCTGGTCATCGCGACCATGCATGTCAGGTCGATCACACACACTCGGTGTGACACAGGCCAGGCTGGAAACACGCCGCTCTATTCACGCTGCGCCAGCACCAATACCGGACGTTCGTTTGGCGTACATTTGTTGATGCCGCACATACTGCGATCGGCCGTCGGATGAGTCCCGCCTCGGTTGCCGGGCCCCACCGGACCGGGCCAGGCTGCTTCGTGAGCGTCACGCTGAATCGTTGGGGGACGTGATGCGGCACCGTGGCGGTTGATCGCCATGATCATCGTCCACGCGCGCTGCGTCCCGACGCCATGTGCGCGGAGAACGACGTGCGTGGAGAACGACGCTCGCCACACCCAGGATTGTCCGATCGACATGATGAGGCCGATCGAGCGCGCGCGGATGACGATGTTGCCCGATCGGCACATTGCGCCTGTCCATCCGCAAACCGAGCGCATCGATGATATGATCCCGCACCTTTGAGCGTGCGCCGGATCGCCGCAGTGCCGACCTCTCAACACGTTGCAGCCGGTACCAACCGTTAACGGCCATTCAAACCTGACTCATTCGCAGCCGTGGCCAAGGAAACCATCAATTGCCAGGCGCATATTGCCGCCGGCACAACGCGCCCGTATGCTGTCCAGACAAATTGCGAATCATTCGCAACAAGAGCAAGGAGCGCCCGCTGCGATGGGTCACGAAGTCCCCCGGATCGCCCGCAACTGTGAGCGCGCCGTCATCACCGCCTATCGTGAGCTGCGCGAGCACGGTTCGCCGGACCTCTCTGCGTTTCAGGCGTGCACTGCGCTCTACCGCATCCACCACCCCGAGGCCTCGCTGAATGAGGCGCGCCGACTGGTCGCGGAATGGATCGACCACCATGTCGTGCGCGGCGATCGCGGCCCCACCGAAGGCTGCGCGTGCCGCTGACCGAGCCCGAAGCTCCCGCGCGCGACTGTCCGCTCTGCCCACGGCTCGCCGAGTACCGCACCACCAACCGCACCGCCAATCCCGACTGGTTCAACGCGCCGGTGCCCAGCTTTGGCGCGCTCGACGCAAAATTACTGATCGTCGGTCTTGCACCCGGCGTGCGCGGCGCCAACCGCACCGGGCGTCCCTTCACCGGTGACTTTGCCGGCACCCTCCTCTATCAGACCTTGCTCCGCTTTGGCCTCGCGCAGGGCCGCTATGGCGCCGATCCGAACGACGGCCTGGCCTTGCGCGACTGCCGTGTCACCAACGCGGTTCGCTGCGTACCGCCCGCCAACCTGCCGGTACCAACTGAAGTCAGCAATTGCCGTCGCTTCCTCGCTGCCGAGATCACGGCCATGCCGCGCCTGACAGCAATCCTCGCGCTCGGCGTCGTCGCTCACGCCGCAGTGCTGCGGGCGCGGGGTCTGCGAGCCAGCTATGCTGCCTTCCGCCACGGCGCCATGCACAGCCTGCCCGGCGGCCTCTATCTCGGCGACAGCTATCACGTGTCGCGGCTCAACACGAATACCGGCCGGTTGACCGAAGCGATGTTCGAAGCCGTGCTGCGCGACGTGCTGAAGGTAACATCCGCAACCACATGACGGTTTCGTTGTGTGGCAAACGGGTCTACACAGGCAGGCCCATCAGGCAGAGCAGAGATGCGGCTGACGCTGTTCACCGATTACACGCTCCGGACCCTCATTTATCTCGCGGTACAGCCGGACCGCCTTGTCACCATCGGCGACATCGCCGAGGCGTACGGCATCTCCACCAACCACCTGATGAAAGTCGTGCATCAACTCGCGACCGCCGGCGACGTCGTCACCGTGCGCGGCCAGCACGGCGGATTGCGGCTCGCGCGTCGGGCGCACGAGATCAATCTCGGTGCCGTCGTGCGGCGGACCGAGGCGGAATTCAACATCGTTCCCTGCTTCGGGTCCGAGCAGGATTGCGCCATTCGGCCGGAATGCGTTCTGGCTGGCGTTCTGGACGAGGCCTTACGCGCGTTTCTGACTGTCCTGGATGGCCGGACACTCGCTGACCTGGTCGCGCCTCGCGCGGCTCTGGCGCAACTTCTTCGCCTGGAAGAAACCGTGGTGCGATAGCTCCGGTCCAATTCACCGACGGCTGGCGCCTCGCGACAGCGTGAGACGCCGGGAGCGACAAACCAGGACCTCTCTGTTCATGAACGATGGCTCGTCCGGCCCGCCGGCCGCGCTGTCCTCTCTGTCGTTCTCTCTGAGAAAGGACAATCGTGGCGCCGCGACACGCGACTGGGGATGCCGCACCGTCGATGCCACCCGACCGTGCCTGCCCCCGCAGCGGCAACAGTCTGGACCCGTTTCGTTCCGGCGGCGCCGGCTGCTTCCAAGTTACATTTGCATTGATCACCGCCCGCGGCCTGCCGCACTATGTTGCATCGCAGCATAACGCGGGGCCGGCCTGCCGGGCCGCCTTGTGCTGCTGAATTGAAGGGGCACCGCATGGATTACGTCGACGCAGGCTCACTCCGCATCGCCCGTGCGCTCTATGAGTTCGTCAACGCCGAGGCCATCCCCGGCTCCGGCATTCGCGCGGACGCATTTTGGCACGGCTTTGGCGCCCTCGTACGCGAGCTGGCGCCGGGCAACCAGGCGCTGCTGGCGCACCGCGAGTCCCTTCAGGAAGCGATCGACCATTGGCACCGCTCGCACCGTGCCATGCCGATCGATCAGGAAGCCTACACGCAGTTCCTCCGCGAGATCGGCTATCTCCAACCCGAGCCGCCCGACGTCACGATCACCACGACCAGCGTCGATCCCGAAATTGCCAGCATCGCCGGCCCGCAGCTCGTCGTGCCGGTGACCAACGCACGCTATGCCCTGAATGCCGCGAACGCCCGCTGGGGCAGCCTGTATGACGCGCTCTACGGCACCGATGCGATCCCCGACGAGGGCGGCGCCGCGCGCGGCCCCAAGTTCAATCCGCGCCGGGCCGAGCGGGTCATCGCCTACGCCCGCGCGGTGCTCGACCAGGCCGCACCGCTCGCCTCCGGCAGCCACGCCGACGCAGCGTCGTACGATCTCGACGGTGCCTCGCTCGCGGTCACGCTGCGCGACGGCGCACGGACCGG
>JASHQG010000352.1 GCA_030037665.1 Acetobacteraceae bacterium | reverse complement strand
TGCCCCATTGCGGTTCATCGCGAACAGTCCATGAACGGCAGTGAAGGCACGGCGATAGGCGTCGGTCTGGGCCGTTGCAATATCGGGAGTGGTCTTCCACGGTCCATTGGCAATCCGGCCGGGCGGGAAACGGAACACCGCCAGCCAGGTGGCCAGCAGGCCGAGCATTGTACCGGCAACCAGGACTGCCAGGAGTTTCAGAAGCAGCCGCATGGACTCCGTCCTTACCCGATTGTTTGCCATCCGCCCATGGTAACGCAGTGTTCGGCAGCACGGTGCCCGTTTGGATGTTCAGGTTGCTGTGCAAACGAACCGGTGGCGAGGCAAATCACGGCAACCAGGCGTAGGAACATCCCCACCGTCATCCTGCCGTCCACGCGCTGCTTGGCTCGAAGAATGGCGCCAATGTGCCTCTGCACCATTCGGACAAACCGTCCTTGATACCATTCCAGAACGGATCTCTACACGCCAGCGGATCCGCCGGAGGTTTCCTCGGAACCGACGCCTACCGGAGGCCTCACGGTCGCTGGCACGGCCCGTCTGGCGCCGCCAGATCAGGGGGGCGAGGGAGCCTCCCCGACCGACGGCAGAGTGAAGCGAAAGACGCTGCCGCCACCGTCGTTCGGTTCCTCCCACAGCCGTCCGCCGTGCGCCTCCACAATGGCGCGGGAAACCGACAGCCCGATGCCCATCCCTTCGTGCTTGGTCGTCACGAACGGCTGGAACGACGGTGCGTCGATCACCGGGGAAATCCCGCTGCCGGTGTCGGCAACGCTGATAGCCACCATGCCGTCCCGGCGTTCCGTGCGTAGAGTGAGCCCGCGCCGCGTGCTCGTCTCCATGGCTTCGACCGCATTGCGCAACAGGTTGAGCAAGACCTGCTCCACCTGGACCCGATCAGCCGGCACCTGTGGCAGTGTCGGGTCCAGCAGGAGCCGTACCGTGACGCCCCGTTCCTTCATCCCGCACGCGCGTGCGGCAACGTCATCAGATCAGCAGATTTCGTGATGACGACACATCAATGCTCAGCACCACGTGGTTTTGCGGATCGTTGCTTCGCTTGAAAGCGGGACGTGCGATCGGCCGACGGACGATCATCGCTGAAGCTGTTAGCTTTCAGCGCAACCCACGCGTGAAGCGTCACCGCCGGCTGTCCGCGCGATCCCCGACTGAGCTTCGCGCGCTGGCAGACATGCATAGGCCGATCGCATTGCACGCGCGAATTGCGCCGGGCAACGTCGGCCTGGAAGTCCCAGCCTGCGGTACGCGACACCCGCTGCGGGATCTGACCGTCACCAGATGCAAGTGTTCGGCCTGTCGGCAGATCAGCCACCGAGGTGGGGCACGAGGAAACTCGGGTCAATCAACGAGCCGTGCGTTGCGCTGCCGCGTGCTCCACAAATTGCAGCAAACCTTCTTCCTGCAGCGGCTTTTCAAGCGTGTTCGTGACGCCCAGCTCGAACGCCCGTCGGGTGAGCTCGGCCGACGTCGATCCGGTCATCAGCGCGACGGGTCGTTCCGGCCGGGTCAGACGTATTCGCGCCACCAATTCGAGACCGGTGACCTGCGGCATGGGCTGATCGACCAGCACGCAGGCCAGCGTGCGTACATCAGCGGATGACAGGAACTCGCCCGCCGAACCGAAGGTGAGGACGTCATAGCCGGCCGCCTCGAGCAGGAAGCGCAGCGAATCCCGCGCGTCGTCGTCGTCGTCGTCGCCCACCACCGCCACGCGCAGGCGGTGTCCATCCTGCATCAAGCTGCCGTCTAAGGCTACGCGGGCCAATCCTGACGACGATCCGCACCAAACCTCCTGTGCCTGCAGCACATTCGCCTTGACCTAGGTCAACCGCCCGGCCTGGTTTGCTGGCGCCCGCTCCACGACGAGTACCATCCGCACCGGTTCGGCCAGGTTACGCGCACCCATTTTCTTCATGACCCGCGCGCGCTGAACTTCGACGGTGCGCGGGCCGGTTCCCAGATCGTAGGCGATTGTTTTGTTCGGCTCGCGCTCCACCAACCGGGCCAGCACCTGGCGTTCGCGGCGGGTTAGTGTGGCGAGGCGTGTGACGATCGCTTCCGCGGCCTTGCTGGCCTGGTGCACCCGCTGGCTCTCAGCCAGGACTTCCTTCACCACGCCGATCAGGCGTTCGTTGTCGAACGGCGTTTCCAGGAACTCGCGTGCGCCGGCCTTAAACGCCGCCACCGCAATCGGCACGTCGGCGTGGCCGGTCACCACGACCGCGGCCAGACCCGGATTCAGTTCGGCGAGCCGGCGCTGAAGCGTCAGACCGTCGATCTCCGGCATCCTCACGTCGGTCAGTACGCCGCCGGCATCCAGCGTCGGTGCCACACTCAGAAACGCCGCGGCCAAATCAGGCCCGCGCACACTCATTCCGGCGGATTGCAGCAGCAACGCCAGCGAGTCGCGCACCGCAGGATCGTCGTCGACAACGTGAACCAAGAGCGAGTCGGCTATCCTGTCGCCTTCCATGCGCCACCGGCCGGCCCAGCCCGGACGCCCCGAGCATGTTGGTCGGCACCGGGCCAGCTTGCGATTGGCCTTCTGCAGACCGCAGTGTCGTCCCTATGCGCCGGATCGGCCGGGCAGCTCGTGCATCAACTGCTTGCGCACACACAACAGGTCGTGCAAATCCCGGGTCGCCGCCTCCAGACCGGCTCTGCGACGGGCATGTTGTACTCAAGCTCCCGCACGACCAGATCCGAATTTTTCGCGCTGAATCAGGTGGCTAGATCTGCACCAATCGAAACGGCCTTCGCGGCGAAGGAGAGAGCGATGCAGTCAATCACACACGCGGCGCAGCAGACCATCGGCCCTGCCGGCCGAATGACCGCCCGGCCCGTGGTCCCCGACCCCCTGGACCTGCTCGAGCAATTTGGCAGCACGTTGACGATTGGGCGCGAGCACGAAATCTACGGACAGGGCGACCCCGCACGGTATTGCTGGCGAATCCTTTCCGGCTGCGTGCGGACGGTTAAGCTGTTGGAAGACGGCCGTCGTCAGGTCGGGGAATTCCTGTTCGCCGGCGACATCTTTGGGCTGGACGACCTGGCGATCCATGATTTCGCCGCCGAGGCGGTGACCGACGTGAAGCTGCGCCGCTATCCCCGCCGCACGGTCGAGGCGCTGGCAGAGAGCCGCACCGCGCTCGCCCATTGGCTGCACACTCTGACCCTGAACAACCTCCACGCCGCCCACGAGCGCATGATGCTGCTGGGCCGAAAGACCGCGATCGAGAAGCTCGCGTCCTTCCTGCTCGAAATGGCGCGCCGCTCGGCCATGCCCGGCCGGGTTATGGTGGATCTGCCGATGAGCCGCACCGACATTGCCGACCATCTTGGCCTGACGGTGGAGACAGTGTGCCGCGTGTTGGCACATCTGAAGCGCGACGGCACGCTGGGGATCTCCCGCACCGGCATCGAGTTGTACGACCGGCGCTGTCTGTGCGATCTGGCCTGCGAGCCGAGGCACTGAAGCTTCCGCGGGTTAACACCCGGGGGGTCTGCGGGGTGCTTCGGACACGCTCCGCGGAGCGTGCCTCGTGGGCCACCCCATCTGTGGCAAGGTCTTCGCTCCTTGTCCCTTTCCAGCGTCGAGCCACAGGACGTTCAGTCGTCCGCGTTGCTGAAGCGTAGGCTTGCGCACGAACATTCCAGTCATTAGCGATGCGAGAAGATCCTCCGCGGCAAGCCCACAGGAGTGAACATACACTCCCACCCCGGCGCGAGGCCGGCCATGGCCGGCACGGTTCAGGGGGGCATTTCCTTGCACGCCGAATGAGTCTAACAGCCGGGTACATGGACCTTCTTCGCATCCTCACGCTGTGGCGCAACCGGACCGGTTGGCTGCTCTTCGGCTTGCTAATCGCGCTCTCGGCTCTGGCCGCGGGGGTGGGTCTGATGGCCGTCTCGGGTGCGCTGATCGGCGCCGTCGCGGCATCCGGCGTGCTGCTGTTTCCGGTCGCGTTGCGCGGTCTGGGCACCGCGCGGGTCGTGCTGCGTTATGCCGAGCGGCTTGTGACCCACGCCGCCACCTTCCGCGCTCTCGCGGACCTGCGCGTCTGGTTTTTTCGCCATCTGGCGCGCACCGGTGCGGGCGGCCTCGGTTTCCGACAGGCCGGCGAGGTGCTGGCGCGTCTGGTCACAGACGTGGAGGCTCTGGATGGCCTCTATCTTCGCATCATCGTGCCGCTGGCCGGGGCGGTACTGCTGCTGCCGGCATTGGTTGCCCTGATCGGCCTCCATTCGATCGCACTGGCGATCGTGGTTGGCATCCTGCTCGTGATCGCCGTTTTTCTGCTGCCTGCGACGGCTGCGCGCCTTGCGTCTACAGCAGGTGGTCGGCTCGCCTCGGCATCCGCCGCGCTGCGCATCGCTGCGCTCGACGCGCTGACCGGGCTGCGTGAGGTGCGTGCGTTCGGTGCCGAGGGCCGTGTTGTTGCCGCCGTCCAGGCGCGCGAAGGCACCTTACTCAGCGCTCAACGTGATCTCGCCCGCCGCACCGCGCTTGCGGGCGCCGGTGCGTTCCTGTGCGGTCAGGCGGCGTTGTTCGCTGTGTTGGTTGCGGCCGGACTGCAACCTGGTGGCGCGATCGTCGCCGCGTTCCTGGTCGTTGCGGGATTTGAGGCGGTTGGTGGTCTGCCACGTGCTGGCGCGCTGGCCGGGCACGCGGCAGCCGCCGCGCGACGGGTGTTAGAAGCCGCCGAAGCGCCGAACCCGGTGCCCGATCCAGCCCGGCCGGCCGCCCTCCCGTCCGGCTTCGCGCTGCGCTTCGAGGCTGTCCACTTCGCGTGGCAGTCCGACCGGCCGCGGGTGTTCGATGGGCTGACCGTGGACATCCCTGAGCGCGCGCGCGTTGCCCTGCTCGGCCCCTCCGGGGTGGGCAAGTCGACGCTGGCCGCACTGGCGCTGAAGGTTGCCGCACCACAGCAGGGCCGCATCCTGCTGGGGGGCACCGACATAGCCGAACTGTCAGCAGCCGTGGTGCACGCGCGAATCGGCTGGCTCAGCCAGGCGACGCACCTGTTCGACGACACGATCCGCGCCAATCTGCTGCTGGCTGATCCGGACGCACATGAGGCTGCGCTGTGGGCGGCGCTGGATGCAGCGCGCATCGGCGATGTGGTGCGGGCGCTGCCGGATGGCATGGACACCTGGGTGGGCGAGGGCGGCACCCGCTTCTCCGGCGGGCAGGGACGGCGGCTGGCGCTGGCACGCACGCTGCTGTCGCCTGCGCCGATCCTGATCCTCGACGAACCTTGTGCCGGATTGGACGCGGAAACAGAGCGCGCTTTCCTGTCGACGTTGAATGAGGTGGCGACAGCTCGCACGGTGATTCTGATCGCGCACCGTCTGACCGGTGTCGAGCGGTTGGATCGGATCTGGCGCTTGTCGGGCGGTAAGGCGGTCGCGGCCGCAGCATAGCAATTCAATCGGCACGGCCAGAGCGACGAGACCGCAGATATCGCGGGTCAGCACCGGGCCTGTCCCACGTGTAAGCTCCGCCCGGCCCGGTCGGACATGATTGGGTGATGGCGACGCGTTGCTTCGGTGCACGCGACCCTTGTGGTCATTTCGCACGGCGGCAGCCTCGAGGCGCGTGTCCCCTTCCAGATACAAAACGCGCACTCCGCTTCCCGGATCGCCGGGGGGAATCGCCCACTGATCCAATGCCAGTGCCGAGCACGGCGGTCGATTTGCTCTGGACGCACGCTCGCGTCGCTTGGTCAGCGAAGTGCTGATTCCGACACCGCGACCCGGCATCAATCGGCATTCAGGATGTATGCAGCATCACGGTGAAGTTTTGACCGATCCAACTGTCGTCGCGCAGTCGTCGCCAGGTAAATGTCAGAGCGGACCCGGTTGGGATTCCCTCAGTCGTAAGTTCAACCACATGCACGCCGAGACCCGTATCGCTCGTCGCGACGTCACTCCATTTCTCCGAGCGTCCGTCGTTCCATACAACGACCGCCGCTTCCGGCAGCTCGACGCGCAACACGCGCCCGCTGGGAATTTCGTGACTTTGCCAGCCCGGTCGCCATGACAGGCAGCGCGGGGTATGTTTGTTCTGCACATAGCGCCGTACCGTCTGCGGAGGCGTGTCGAACACCGCGCCGTCTGCGAGCGAACGCAGTAGTTTGATATGCTCTGCGTGCGCCCAGACCAGAGGCATCGCCGAACCGCTCGGCTTTCCCGGGAACAATTCGCGTTGCGGGATCGGCGGGCCGTCCCACACTTGCTCCGGCAGCATGGCGCCCGGACTGCCATGCGCCTCGATCGATGCCAGCAACGCCTCCGCGGCCGCGCGAGCGCCGGCGGCAAGTTCGTAGTGTGCGCGTTCGCCGGCGAGCAGAGGCCACGGTCGGCCGACGCCAGTTCCCTCGTAGCCGGAACCGTCCGCTTGTTCGCCGTAGCCGTCCTGGTTGTAACGATACCAGCAGGGTCCTTGCGGCAAATCCGCCTTCAGCTCCGTATCGATCACTTTGATCGTCTCCATCACACGCGGATCATCGGGTGCGCGCAGCCCGAACCGCACCAGCGCGAGTGCGTCCACACTGACCAGGTCCGTCGCAGACAGTACATCCATGCCAGGTGGCCGGTTCCGCAGTGGCACCGGCACATTGTGCGCTGCAGAAGCCTCGCCTGGCGTGGTTGGCACGATGCGCAGATAGTGGCCGCTCACGCCGCACTTTCGCGCCAGCGCGGTGCCCGCGGCATAGATCCAGTCTTCGATGCGCTCATTCCAATCATCCGCGGTGTCGCGCAGGAACCCGGCGAGCGCCTCGGCGTCGCAGTGTTCTGCCAGATCGGCTGCGACGAGGAGCGCGGCGATCTGTACTGCAATGGTAAAGGGCGTGTAGCCGGCGTCTTCTTCCCATCGGTCCTGCGGTGTCATCGGGCCGTTACGCACCACGAAGCCCGCCGCCGCTCGCACCATGGGCCAGTATTCCCTAAGCTCCGGCTGGGTTAGGGCGCCGTGGCGCCACGCCATCTCCACCAGCAGGATCGGGAAACCGCATTCGTCAAGCTGCAATCCGCCCCAATACGGCGTGCCATCGAGCCAGCAGTTCTGTGGCCAGCGTCCGTCCGGCTCCTGTACCGCGCGCAAATAACGCAGTACGCGGACCGCCTCGGCATGCGCACCGCACGCCAGGAACGCGCCGGCGGATTGCGTCAGATCGCGCGGCCAGACCAGGTGATAGCCGCCCAGGTCGACGTCCCCCTTCGTTGCGCCCCACGGAATTGACAGGCTGGCGATCAGGCCGCCGGGATAAGTCGGGCTTTCGTGTGCCCGTAGCACCGCGGTGCTGATGCGGTATGTGTTATGGCCATTGACGCGTCGGTCGAGGGAGCGCAGCCCAGCCTGCCAGGTGCGCCAACCGGCCATGTAGTCCTCCAGGACCGGGCCGATGGGCGAACTCAAGGCGGAGCGCACACGAAACGCCGCCTCGGCTGCGCCTTGGCCGAAGCCGAGCGCGAGCACGATCGGGCTTTCGTCCGACAGATCGAGCTCCGCAGTCAGTGCCACGTTGCCGTCCGCCGCACGATCATACAATCCGGTAAGGCGACCTCCGTGACACAGCTGTTGCCAACCATCGCTGACGCCGACGAAGCCCACCGAGCATGCAAGAAAAGGACGCGACGCGCCGAGCGCCAGCCAAGTGCCGTCGCCCTCGGCAAACAACATCGTATGGCCTTTGTAGGAATCAACCCAGGCCGTGTTGTGTGAGCCCCGGTTCACCAAATGCGGTGCCAGCAACGCAAAAAGTCGCAGCGGAGCATCGCCTTGTGGCCTTGCAAGGGAGATCTGCTGCAGCACCACGTCGTGCCGCGGGTGGGCGAAGACAACCTTGTGGATGCTGAAGCGGCCGCCGTTGTGTGCATTGGTCATGCGGTAGGCCGGGACGCCGTCTTCCAGCGCTTCAATCTCCGAAGTGCAGTCGCGTTTCTCTTCGGCGAAAAAGTCGCTTCCATCGGTGGCGATCAGGCCGAAATCACGCGTGCAGGCATGGTCGACGCGCGGGTGATAAACTTCGTTGAGGATGCCGTGGCTGGTGGTGAACCAGACACCGCTGACCTGTGACAATGCGGTACCCACGCCAGTCTTAGCGCTGGAGGTCCAACTCGGCGGAATTCCAGGCCAGCCCGGTGCGTCGGTCATCAAGCTTACTCCTCAGCGGCTTCGGGCAAGCGCCGGGCAATTCCATTGCCCGCGCCGCCGCTCGCAACGAAGATCTGGATGCCGTTCGGTGGGCCCGCAAGGGCCCCATGTGGGGATTGCGGTTCGCCGAACCCGGCTACTAGCATCAGTGCGATATTCGGGAGGATGCCCTCATGACCTACGTTGCCCCGAACTCAGTGCAGGCGCGTGATATCGCCAGCATCGTGCATCCGCAGACCAATCTGGTGAAGCATCTGGAACAAGGCCCGATGGTCATCGAGCGTGGTCAGGGCTGCTATATCTATGACGACCATGGCACGTGCTTTCTGGATGCGGCGGCGGGTTTGTGGTGCGCCTCGCTTGGCTATGCATCCGAACGTCTCGCGCGCGTCGCGTATGAGCAAATGCGGAAGCTCGGCTATTACCATCTGTATCGCGGCACGACGAACGAAACAGGCGTCGACCTGGCCGAGAAGCTGCTTCAGATCGCGCCGGTGCCGATGAGCAAGGTGTTGTTCCAGTGCTCCGGCTCGGAAGCGAACGACACGGCCATCAAGCTTGTGTGGTACTACCACGCGGCGATCGGCAAGCCGGAGAAGCGGAAGATCATCGGCCGGCGTATGGCCTATCACGGTAGCACGTCGGCCTCGATCAGCGCGTCGGGCAAGGCGGACATGCATGCCGATTTCGGCCTGCCGTTCCCCGGGTTCGTGCACACCGAATATCCGCACTATTACCGGTTCCACCGCGATGGCGAGACGGAGGAGCAATTTGCGACCCGCATGGCGGAGGCACTGGAGGCGCTGATCCAGCGCGAAGGGCCCGAAACCTGTGGCGCGTTTATCGCGGAGCCGGTGATGGGTGCCGGCGGCGGCCTGACCCCACCTCGGTCGTACTGGGCGAAGATGCAGGCAGTACTTCGCAAATACGACGTACTGTTCATTGCCGACGAAGTGATCTGCGGGTTCGGACGCACCGGCAACATGTGGGGTTCGCAGACCTATGAGCTGAAACCCGACATGATCACCTGTGCCAAGGCGCTGAGCGCTGGCATGCAGCCGATCTCCGCTCTGCTGATCGACCAACGCGTGTTCCAGGCGATGCTGGACGAAAGCCGAAAGCTGGGAAGTTTCGCGCACGGCTTCACCTACGCCGGACATCCAGTGACGACGGCGGTGGCGTTGGAAACGCTGCGCATTTACGACGAAATGGACATGATCGGCCACGTCCAGCGCGTCGGGCCTTATATGCAGCAGGTGCTGGCCAGGTTTGCCGACCATGCGTTGATGGGCGAGGTTCGCGGCGTCGGCTTGCTGACCGGCATGGAGATGGTCGCCGATAAGGCAACGCGCGCCCAGTTCGACCCTGCATGCAACGTCG
>JASHQG010000351.1 GCA_030037665.1 Acetobacteraceae bacterium | reverse complement strand
TGCCCCACGTTCTCGGCGGCCACGCGCGCTGGCGCTGCCACCTTCCTGAGTTCGCCGCCTGACGTGGCTGCAACCGCCCCCCGCCGAAGGCGCGCAACGTTGTCGCCGTCGATGGATCGTTTGCTGACGGATCATGGTCGGTTGAAGTGACGGAAAACTTGCAGCCAGTGCGACTCAGTGTAACGGCCGCGCGTTATCCGCTGGCAACGTATCCTAAATTGCGGTGGCCGCCGGGCCACGCGTGCTGGCCTGGCGACTGCGGTATGGCGGCGCTGCTGTCCATAACAGTCGCCAGGGCACGATGATCGGCTGGCTCGTGTGCGCTGTATCAATGCCGGTCATCAGGCCCTGGTTGGCGCGCCGCGGCAATGTGACGTTCGAGCCGCGAATTGGGGCAGGATCAGCGATCCAGATCGTACATCCATCAGTTCATCACAGGAACCCGGTTGTCAGCAGAAGCACCGGGTACCATAGCGACGGTCGGAACGATATTGTGGGGCGGCGCCGGTGGCAGCTTGCGGGCAAGCCACGGGCCATGATCGGCCGCGCCGTCATCCTGCAACAGAGCAGATCCTTCGCTGGGGCCTTGGTGCAGCAGGAACTCCAGTACCGTGCGCGTGCGCGGCGCGAGCTGGCGCCGTGAGGGATAGACGGCGTACAGTACCGACGGCTTCGCCTCATATTCCGGCATCAATCGAACCAGCCGGCGGTCTCGTATCTCGTCACACACCTGCACGTCCGGCAGGCAGGCGATTCCATAGCCGCTGCGTGCCATTACCAGGGCAGTGCGCTCATCGTTCGTGGATAGCTGGCCGGAGACCACCACGGATACCGGCCCGAGTGGCCCGTTGAACTCCCAGGTCCTGCGTCGGTCATTCCTGTGCTGCACGATGCAAATATGCCGATGCAGTTCCACCGGCGCTCTTGGCTCGGCGTGCCGCTGCAGATAGCTGGGGGCGGCGACAACGACGTAGGCGAGTTTGGCGATTTGCCGCGCTATGAACGAGGAGTCTGCGATGTCCCCATCGCACAGAGCAAGGTCGAGTCGCGATTCGACCAATTCGCTGACGTGGTCGCAAACCACGAGCTCGATCGACAAACCAGCATGGCGATCGAGAAGTCGCGGCAGGCGCGTCGCTAGGCTCATTCCTGCTCCCGTGGTTACTCCCAGTCGCACCAAGCCGCTCGACGAGCGCCGCTGCTTGCCCAGGGCTTTCTCCATTGCAGCCGCCTCTTCCAGCAGGCGGTTAGCGTGGCCGATCAGGAGCTGACCATCGTCCGTCAGGCTCAGCCGCCGTGTTGTCCTGTGCAACAGGCGTACGCCGTAATGTCGCTCCAGCTGTGCGATCTGCCGCGTGACGGCGGAGGTCGATGAGCCCTTTTCGCGCGCAACACGTGAGAACGACCCGGCCTCCACAACGCGGACAAAATCACAGAGGCAGCTCAACAGATCCATAGAATCCTCGGTAAAGTTGGATTGCTTGTTGTGCGGCCGCGAGACATCGATTGCGGGCCGGCCGGAACAAAGTCATGAGAGTGCCACACTCACTCACGGACGAGCGCGACACCCCGACCGAGGGACCTCAACCAATTCGGAGCCGGACTGGATCCGTCCACGGCGTCGACGGGTCAATCGCCCTCCATCATCACGCACGTCCGCACTGCTCTCGACGTTCCGGCATCCACTGGACCACCGTCGCCAGCTGGCGGCTCACCATGGCGCGGGCCGCGACCGCCCGCACGGCGCCCGGTGTGTGAGGTTCACGGTCGCCGTCACCCCGTGGTAGGGGCGCGCCGTCGATCCACGCCGAGATAAAATCGGACCAAAGCTCGGCCGGTGGTCGCCGACCTTGCTCGATGTCGGGAGGAAGCCACGCGATCATCGAGGCGACAACGGCGGTCCGCGAAGACCTCCGACGGGCTTGTGTCCTTGTCGGGCGTCCAGACCTTG
Organism: Acetobacteraceae bacterium; assembly: GCA_030037665.1. GTDB lineage: Bacteria > Pseudomonadota > Alphaproteobacteria > Acetobacterales > Acetobacteraceae > JASHVB01. Next base: position 1,791 of record JASHQG010000351.1, on the reverse strand, counting down.
CTGGTGGCCGGACGTCGCCTGTCGAACGATGTTGTCATTGAGCCGTTCTCCACACGCCGAGCAAAGAAGCCACAATCTGGAGACGGCACAATTCGGTTGCGTTACTGCACGCCGAAGATGTGTTGCAAACGAAACCGGGCCTGTTTTTGCCTCTTGCGGCGGATTGCTGACGTCACGAGAGCGTCGGGATCGAAGCGTAGACAGAGGTCGCTTGCGACGCCCTCGCCCCAGGTCATCGCATCCCGCGGGCACCGAAAGATTACCGGGCTCCGGTCTCAGGGCGCCACCTCCCCGCCGTATGAACAAAAGGCATCGCCGCCATATCATCAAGTCTTGGCCGCATGCCATCGAACGAACGAAGAAAAAAACCCGTAGTTTTCAGGTGCTCGTCTGCCACCCGGTACATAGGCGAGGCCGGGGACCAAAAGATTGTTGAGGAACCATGGTGTCGCACCGGGGGCAACCTTCATCGGGCGAGGTCCAGGCAAAGGATCGGTCGTGAATGCATAGGTTGCAAGGCTCAGACCATGCCGCTCCATCATGGAGCCAATAGCGTCGAGGTAGCCGGGTTCGAACCAGGGCTGAGACGATAGGAAGGCCTGCCACTCCGTTTCGGGCACGGGCTGGGCGAAGGTTTGGTTGCAGAATTCACGCACGGTCATCCGCGGTGAAAGCGCATGCTGGCTGGCGAAGGCAGCGCCGGCGCCACTGGCCCCGATCGCATCTTCAAGGTGGCGCTTCCACTTCCAGACCAACGAGAACTCGGTGACGATCAGCGGCTTTGCCGGAATTTGCGTGCGGATATAGGTGAGCGCCGCACCGGATGTGGCGAGGTTCGGTTGATGCAGATGGAAGTCGCCGCCTGCCACCCTTGGATCGCGGTTGATCCAGGCGATCGCGTTGCGCACAGCGGCAGAATGCTGTGTCTTCGGCAGGTCAAGCCGGGTGAACCCCCCGGCATAGATGGGCAGCGGTCCGCCTCCGGCGGCCATCGGCCGGGATGCACTCAGATGGGCGACGAGCCGTCTGAGGAAGAGGATCATGGGGACGCGGCCGTCGGGCCCCGGACGCAGGTCGAGCTCCCTCGTGTCGATCAGCAACTCGTTGACGACGACCAGGATGGCGAGGCTCCCCGCCATCGATTGGAGCAGGGCATCGGCAAATTGGAACCAAGCCCGTTCACCTGGGCTGCCCGGCGGTGGAACTGCACCCAATCGATCGGCGCCGGTGCAATCCCATTTGATCGAGAGGATAACTTTGTGGCCATCGGCCGCGGCCACTCGAAGTGCAGCAAGCCCAGGGTCAGTCGAATAAGAACGCGCGCCGCTAAGGAATTCCGAAGCCGGCACAAACCCGCGCACCCAGGTTGTGCGCGTCTGGGTCATTAAAGCCGGTTCGAGCCAAGTGAGATGTTCGTTTGTATTCACTCCGAACAAGAGGCGCGGCGGCGAGTCAGCGTGGGCGACGGGTCCGGGTGTCAGTGCTACTCCCGCTGCCCAGGCAGTGCCACGGGCAAGCAGCGAGCGCCGGTTGAGCCGGCAGCGCCGTTCTATCGTATTCGGCACCGGATTTCCTCACACTTCGTGTGCTTCGGGTGGAATTCTGTCAGGAACATCCAGCCACCACAGTGATCGATCGACGATCTCAAGTTGGGTCGCAATACGTCCGAGCCGGCGAAACAACTCCAGAGATCGGTCGCCGCTTCGGCCATGGCGCCCGATCTGCGAGGCTGTTACCGATTGATTATTGCGTATCGGGTACGTTCCGGACGACGGCCAACTCGCCACCGTT
>JASHQG010000350.1 GCA_030037665.1 Acetobacteraceae bacterium | reverse complement strand
CGCCGGGTGACGCATCGGACGATCGCAGCAGTGACCGAGGCGCTGGAGACGTTTGCATTCAACGTCGCGGTCGCCCGGCTATACGAACTCGCCAACGCCATTGGCGAGGCAGAGCGTGTGGCGGACCAGCCCGATCTTGACTCGGCTCGCCACGAAGCGCTCAACATGCTGTCGCGGCTGATTTCGCCGATGATGCCGCATCTGGCGGAAGAGCTGCATGCGCGGCTTAATCCGGGAACCACCACGCTGGTCACCGACCTCCCCTGGCCTGAGGCGGATCCCGTGCTGCTCACCGCAGAAACGGTCACCATCGCGGTGCAGGTCATGGGCAAGCTGCGCGGTACGATCGCTGTTCCACCGGATGCGCGCGAAGAAGCGAACATCGCGGCCGCCAAGGCCGAGGCGAATGTCGCGCGGGCGCTCGAGGGTAAGCGCATCATCAAGGAGATCTACGTGCCGAACCGCATCGTCAATTTCGTCGTAGCGGGATGACGACCGCCACGGGCCTGTCGCGCCGTGGCGCGCTGAGCCTTGGCGCGTGCGCAGCCCTCACGGGCTGCGGTTTCGAGCCGATTTATATGCGCACTGCCTCCGGCGAGCCGGGTCCCGCACAGCGCGACCTCGCCGCAGTCAGCGTGGCGATCATCCCCGACCGCCCCGGCCAGTTGCTGCGCCAGGAGCTGCAGGAGCGTTTCGGCAGCGACGCCGGCAACGTGCCCGCGCGCTACAACCTGGCTGTCAGCTACAGCATCGCCGGCCAGGGCATCGGTATTCTCCAGAGCAGTATCAACACGCGCGTGCGCATGATCGGTACGGCCAACTGGACCCTGACAGCGATCGACGGTGGCCCGAAGGTGACCAGCGGCAGTGCCAAGGCGGTCGACGGGTACGACGTCCTCGATCAGCAATATTTCGCGGCCGACCTGTCGACAGAACAAACTCAGAAGCGGCTCGCGTCCGAACTCGCCGATGCGATCGCTCTGCAGCTTGCCGTGTTCTTCCGCCGGCGCGCGGCGGTGGCGACGCGCTGAGGACGGTGCAGCTCTCCGCTCCGCAGATTCCGGCTTTTCTGCGCGATCCGGGTGCATGTCGCGTGGTGCTGCTCTACGGCGACGACAGCGGCATGATCGGCGAGCGAGCCGAAACGCTGGTGCGCGCGGTCGCCGGCTCGCTCGACGATCCGTTCCTGGTCGTTGAACTGACCCGGGACGATCTTGACCGGCTCCATGATGAAGCCGCGTCACTGCCGCTCGCGGGTGGCCGACGTGTGGTGCGGCTGCGCGAGGCGACCGATGCGGTCACGAGCATGGTCCAGGTGATCCTGCGCAGCCAGGCGCCGGCGCTGGTGGTGATTGAAGGCGGCGGCATGCCGGCGCGCTCGCGCCTGCGTGCGTTGTTGGACGCCGCGCCGGACGGCGTCGCGATCGGCTGCTATCCGGAGCAAGGTCGAACACTGCAGGCGACAATCCGCGGCCGGCTGCAGGCTGCCGGCGTTGGCATCGATGCGGACGCCCTGGGCTGGCTGACGACGCAGCTTGGCGCCGACCAGGCGTCGACGTTCGCGGAACTCGACAAGCTGATCCTGTACGCCGGGCCGAACGGGCAGCTCGATCTCGCTGCCGCGATCGCCTGTGTCGGCGATCTCGCCGGCCTTTCGCTCGATGATGCTCTGTTCGCCGCGACCGAAGGTGATGTCGCCATGGCGGATCGCGCGCTGGAACTTGCGAGCGCCGAAGGCGCGACGCCGGTCGGTATCTTGCGTGCCGCGCTCATGCATCTGCAGCGGCTTTATCGTGCGCGGCTGATGGTAGACTCGGGCATGACCGCTGCGGAGGCGACAAAGGCGTTGCGTCCGCCGATCTTCTTTCGTCGCACGGCTGCGTTCACCCGCGCGCTCGGCCTGTGGTCTCTACCGGCCCTGACGGCCGCGATGGCGGGTCTCAGCCGGGCCGAGCGCAACTGCAAACGCACGGGCGCGCCAGACGAAGTTCTCTCTCACAGCGCCTTGTTGACCCTGGCAAGAAGGGCCGCTGCAGGACATCGGGCCGGAGAAAGGGCCCGAGCAGACAGGCACTGAAGCTGCCGGCTCTGCAGCAGCCGAAGCCTGGCGCACGATGGTCCTGACCCGCAGCGACTTCCTTCGCATGCCCGAAGTCGGCGCGACCAACCCCGTTGCGGAGGTCTACGAAGACGCAGCTTTTCCCGAAACGGAAAAGGCGGCCGCGGAACAACCGATAAAGCGATGCCACCCTGATCCGCGTCGGCATGTCGCTGACGCGGCGCGCAAGTCTTGCTGGGACCCCGGGCTTGCCCAACACTGTTTGCCTGATCCGCACACACGGAGCCACTGCCATGCCCGGCCTTCCGCTTTCCGGTCTCTCGGTCCTTGATCTCACCGCGCATCGCGCCGGGCCGACGGCCGTGCGTCAGCTCGCCGACTGGGGCGCCGACGTCATCAAGATCGAGCCGCCCGGGTCCGGTGCTGCCGATGCCACCGGCAGCACGCGCCACGGCTTTGATTTCCAGAACCTGCACCGCAACAAGCGCAGCATGACGTTGAATCTGAAGGACGACGAGGCGCATGCGGTCTTCATGAAGCTTGCGGCGAAGGCCGACGTGATTGTGGAGAACTACCGCTCCGACGTTAAATATCGGCTCCGCGTTGATTATGAGACCGTCGCCGCGATCAACCCGCGCATTGTCTACGGCAGCATCTCGGGATTCGGGCAGAGCGGACCCGACGCGACGCGGCCGGGTGTGGATCAGATCGCGCAAGGCATGGGCGGGCTGATGTCGATCACTGGACTGCCGGGGCAGGGGCCGGTGCGCGTTGGTATTCCCATCGCCGATCTGACCTCCGGCATTTTTCTTTCGCAGGCCATCCTTCTCGCGCTGATGCAGCGGGCAAAGACAGGCAAGGGGCAGTGGGTTCACACGTCCCTGCTTGAGGCGGAAATTTTCATGCTGGACTTCCAGGCATCACGCTGGCTGATCGCGCATGAGGTGCCGGGCCAGGCCGGCAACGATCATCCGACCGGCATTCCAACAGGCGTCTTCCCAACCGCGGACGGCCATATCAACATCGCGGCTTCCGGCGATGCGTTGTGGACCCGCTTCTGCAAGGCCATCGGCTGGGAGGAGGCGCTGGACGAGCCGGACTACAAAACCGGCGCACTCAGATCGAAGAACCGCAAGGTGCTGCATGAACGGATCGGCGGGATCACACGCACCCGGCCGAGCGCACATTGGCTGGCCGCGCTGAATCAGGCCGGCGTGCCGTGCGGGCCGATCAATCGAATCGACGCGGTATTTGCCGAGCCGCAGACACAGCATCTGCGGATCGCGCGGCCGGTGCATCATCCGGTTCTGGGTGACATCGCGGTGGTCGGGCAGCCGTTCACGCTGACCGATGCGCCACAGCCCGAGATGATGCGGCCGACGCCGGAACTCGGCGAACACACCACCGAGATTCTTGCAAGCCTGGGATACGATGCGGCGGCGATCGCGCGACTACGCGAACGCGGCGCGATCTGACGGCCGGCCACTGCGCGGACTGAAGTGGCAAAGCACGCTCCGTTGCCGGGACTGTTTGGGCCGGACCGGCCGCGTCTCGACAGACCGCAGGCGTGACGCGACGCTGCTGCCGCGATAGCATTGCGAGGACCAACACGAAGGAGGGAAAGCATGGCAGGCAACGGCGCGATGATCATCGAACTCGACCGCAAGCGCATGACGGCGATGGCAGAGAAGGACATCGCCACTCTTCAGGCCTTGCTTTCGGACGATCTGGTCTATTGCCATTCCTCGGCGCGGCTTGACACCAAACAGAGCCTGATCGGTGCCATGCAGTCCGGTGCTACGGTCTACACGGGGGTCGATCCGTCCGACGTAAAGGCGCAGGATTGTGGCGACGCGGTGGTGCTGACCGGGGTGGCGCGCATCCAGGTTCTGTCGAACGGCAAGCCAAATGCATTTTCCGTGCGCTTCACGGACGTGTATGCGAAGAAGGGCGCTTCCTGGCAGATGGTGACCTGGCAGTCGACGAGGCTGTCGGAGTAGGCCGCTTAACGTGGCTCAAAGCCCATAAATCCGGGCGTCTGTCGCAATGGGGGCGCCTTGCTGAGCGCGGCAAGATCAGGCACTGGCCGTGCGGTGCGCGGGTCGCCGGCCAGCAGAGCTTCGAGCGCCGCGGCGACCGAGAGGACGAATGCGTCGCCGCCACGCGGGCCAACGATCTGCAGGCCGAACGGCATGCCGCTCTTATCGAGACCGACCGGCAGTGACACCGCTGGATGACCAGGCAACGTCACCGCGTAAGCCAGGGCGAGCCAATGAAAGTAAGTGCGGGTCGGAGTCCCATCGATCTCGGCGGGATAGAGTTCGCGCCAGGAGCGCGGACTGATCGTGATCGACGGCGTCAAAATCACATCGTAGCTGCGGAAGAACGCCTGCCAGCGCCGGTACAGTGCGGTCTGTAATGACTGCGCGCGCGCGACGTCGGCCGCGCTGTAACGCAGGCCCTCCTGGACGTTCGCCTGCACGTTGGGACCAACATCCGCGGGACGGCTGAGCACGAGATCGCGTCGCGACGTGAGGAAATGCAGCGAGCGCAGGATCTCGAAAGCCTCGTCCGCGCCGGTGCAGTCAGGCGTGGCATCATCGGCACGGGCAAAAACGTGGCGGAACAGCCCGGCCTTGTCGGCAAACACCGCGCGGATATGGCGCTCGGTGGGGGCAAAACCGAAATCCGCGGTCAGCGCGACACGGAGGTGCGACAAATCAACCGGCGCGGGCGCGGCGAAGTCTTCGGGACAGCGGACCGGGCGGCCCCTGACGGTGGTGGCAAGCGGATCGGTTGCGTCGTCGCCGACGATGCTGGAGAGCAGCAGCATCGCGTCGGGAACGGTACGCGCCATGGGGCCGAGCACCGCGAGGTTGCTCCAACCCAGATCGCGCCGCTCGCTCGGCACCAGGCCCGGGGTTGGACGGAAGCCGACGATGCCGCAGAACGCGGCCGGGTTGCGCAGCGAGCCGCCGGTGTCGGAGCCGGTGCAGAGCGGCACCATGCCGGTCGCGAGCGCCACGGCGGAGCCTCCGGAGGAACCGGCCGCCGACTTCAACGGATCGAACGGATTGCCGGTCGCACCGTACACCCTGTTGCGCGTATTGGCGCCGGCACCGAACTCGGGCGTGTTGGTCTTGCCGAGCACAATGGCGCCCGCGGCGCGCACCGCGGCAACGAGTCGTTCGTCTTTGTCGGGGGTGTGGTCGCGGTAGACGACACTGCCAAAGGTGGTGCGAAGCCCCGCGGTTTCCTGCAGGTCCTTGATTCCGATCGGCAGGCCGTGCAGTGCGGGTAACCGATGGCCTCCGGTGACGGCGGCATCGGCGTCGCGGGCGGCGGCACGGGCGCGGTCGAAATCGCGCGCCGGCACGGCATTCACCGCATGATCGACCCTCTCAATGCGCGCGATGCAACTTTCCAGCAGTTCGGACGGGGCAAGCCGTTTTTGGCCGATCAACCGGCGGGCTTCGACGGCAGGGAGGTCGCATGGTTCACTCATGGGTCATCATCCGGCGTTTGCTGGGGCGAGGGTTGCGCGGTGGCTTTCTCAACCGGGTCGTGCAGACGGGACCGCGTTCGTGCCGCGGCGGGCGCTAGTACCCCAACGCCAGTCCGTCTTTGCGTGGCTCCGATCCTGCCAGCAGACAACCGCGGTCGTGGTCGATCCAGATCGCCTGGCCACCGCCGTGCGGGCGCTCCACCAGTTCCGGGTCGTGACCCATGCGCGTCAGCTTCTCGACCGCATCGTTCGGGATACCGCGCTCGACCTGCAGCTTGCCCCGCAGCGGCAGGAGCCGCGGCAGATCGATCGCCTCCTGGATATCGAGACCGAATTCCAGGAGGTTGGCCAGGAACCACGAGTGGCCCATCGGCTGGTAGTGGCCGCCCATCACACCGAACGGCATGACCGCTTGCCCGTCTTTCATGAGCATGCCGGGAATGATCGTGTGCATGGGCCGCTTGCGTGGGGCGATGCAGTTCGGATGCCCGCGCTCGACGCGGAAACCGAAGCCGCGGTTCTGCAGCATGACGCCTGACCGCTCGGCGAGGATGGCGGAGCCGAACCCCTCGAACAGGGAGTTGATGAAGCTGCACGCGTTGCCGTCGCGATCAACGACGCAGAGATAGACCGTGTCGCGGTGCGGCGGCAGCACGGTCTCGCCGGCCAGCGGCATCACCGGCATCGCCCTGTCGTCCGCGATGAGCGAGCGCAGTCCGCTCAGGTAATCCGCGCTCAGCAGCTTCTTCACCGGCACATCGACCTGTGACGGGTCGGCGACAAAGGCGTCACGGTCACGATAAGCCAGCCGAGCCGCTTCGACGTGGCGGTGCATCCGCGTCACGCCGAGCGGTCCGTCGGCCGCTGATGCCAGCCCGCCGAGGATGCCGAGGATGATCAGGGCGACGATGCCCTGGCCGTTCGGCGGGCATTCGAATACGTCGTAGCCCCGCCAGCGCAGACTGATCGGCTCGACGAAATTCGCGACGTTCAGACCCGCGGAAAAATCCTCCTCGGTATGCAGCCCGCCT
>JASHQG010000349.1 GCA_030037665.1 Acetobacteraceae bacterium | reverse complement strand
CTCGCGGCGCCCCGTTGGCTCTCGACCGAACGGTCAACCGGTCAGTGCAGGATGATCTCGACGCGACGGTTCTGCGGCTCACGCACGCCAGGTCCAGTCGGGACCAGCAGATGCGTGTCGCCGAAGCCCTGGGTGGTGATCACACTCGGTGGGACACCATCGCGGATCAACTCGGCCTTCACGGCACTGGCACGGCGGATCGACAGGCCCATGTTGTACTGCGGCGTGCCGGAAGTATCCGTGTAGCCGTTCACTTCGATGCGCGTGACCTGCACGTGCGTCGAAGCATCCGCCGCTTCTCTGATGATCTGGCGAGCGCGCATCGTCAGCGTGTACTTATCCCAGTCAAAGAACACCAAATAGGAGCGAGCCGGCTGCACGGCCGGGGCTGGCGCTGCCACGGGTACCGGCGGTGGCGGTGGCGGTACCTGGCCGAAATTGTAGCGGAAGCCGACCAGGAACATGTGGTTGTAGTTGTTGCGGAGCGATGCGTCGATCGGTACCAGCGGCTCGCCAGCCAAGGCGACGTCGCCACCGTACTTGCGGGTGCCGGACAGGCCCATAAAGCGATATTCGGCGGTGATCGCGAGACCAGGTGCCTGGGGCACGGGAACCGCGAGGCCGACAATCGCCTGATAGGCGAAGTTGCCCTGGGAGCCACCCAGGGTCGCCTCATCGCCGAAGGCAGGGTTGATCCTGAAATTGTTCAGACTGACCACCTGGTAGCCCACGCCGGCGCCGATATAGGGCTGCACATAGGGCACCATGGTGAAGTCGTAGAGCACGTTGCCGAAGAAGCCGTATTTCTGCTCCCAGCCACCGGCAGCGGAGGTGGTGCCGATGCCATTGAAGGATGTGCTCGCCTGGTTGAACTTGTTGGTCATCCAGTCGCCTTCGAGTTCGACACGCAGGCCGTTCCCGAAGCCCCAGCCCGCGCTGCCCTGGACGACCGGGCCGACATCGCTCTTCAGGTGGGCGCCGGTGAACGGTTCATCCGCGCTAAAGCGCAAGGTCTGGTCCTGCATCAGGTTCACGCCGGCTCCCAGACTGACGTAGAACCCGTTGACTGGCTGGGCACTCGCGGCAATCGGCAGCGCCAGCAAACCGGCACCCAGGATTGCACCCCGAAGCGTCATGATCGTTCTCCCCTCACGGAAACGGTTCGAGCATGGCCGGGGCGCCAAGCGACGCGTTGCCACAGCGTCCCCTTCCAGTGCGGAAACCATATCCCCGTCGACGCGCGAAAACGAGGGGCAGGGACACAATTGTGCACTGGGTGTTGCCGTGTTGCCACAAGGAGATGGCGCCTCGGCAACAGAGGCAGCGAGGTTACGGCGCGCGGAAGAGAGCAGGAGTCGAACCTGCCCGGAGCCGCTTGGCAGCCCCAACTGGGTTTGAAGTCCAGCCGGCCCACCGGGACCGCTTCTCCTCCGTCGCGCAGTATCGGCTGATCAGCCACTGCCGGGAAGCTGGGCGATGAACGCAGCTTCGTCGTCCGGCTCCAGACAGCGGCAGTCGAGCCAGAGGCGCCCCTGCACGATCCGGCCGATCACCGGCCAACGCAGACTTCGCAGTGTTGATGCAAGGTTTTCCAAGGCGCTGCCGCCGATGGTCACAGCCGCCGAGGGCAGCAGATCGACCGGAAGAGCACCCGAGCCGATCTGGCTTCGGCATGCCTCGACCGACACCGGCCGCCCGGGGAATGCCTGACGCAGGAAGGGCGCGATCCGTTCCGCGCCGGCGCGGATCTCCGGTTCGGGTCGGGTCAGGAGACGCAATACCGGGAGACGTTCGGCCAGCCGGTCCGGGTCGAGATAAAGGCGGAGCACATGTTCCAGCCCCGCGAGACGCGCTTTGTCCAAACGCAAGGCCCGCTTCATCGGGTTCGCATTGATACGATCAATCAAACTTTTGTTACCCACAATGAGTCCCGCCTGCGGACCGCCGAGCAGCTTGTCACCCGAGAAGGTCACGATGTCTGCACCGGCCGTGAGTGATTCGCGCGGCGTGGGCTCGTGCGGAAGACCGAATCGCTTGAGGTCGACCAGACTGCCGCTGCCGAGATCCTCGACCAAAGTTAGACCGGCTTCATGCGCGATTCGGGCGAGCGTTTCTGTGGGAACCACAGCGGTGAAACCGGAAATGACATAATTCGACGGGTGCACGCGCATGAGCAGACCCGTGTCAGGACCGATCGCCGCCTGGTAATCGCGCGGATGCGTGCGGTTGGTGGTGCCGACCTCGCTCAGCGCGGCGCCAGAGCATGCCATGATGTCGGGGATGCGGAATGACCCGCCGATCTCGATCAGTTCGCCGCGCGAGACCACCACCTGTCGCCCGACCGCCAATGTGTTCAGCACCAGGAGAACCGCAGCAGCGTTGTTGTTGACAACTGTGGCAGCCTCTGCGCCAGTCAGTTCACGCAGGAGCGGCGTGACGTGCTCGTCACGGTCGCCGCGGCGGCCGGTTGCGAGACCGAATTCCAGCGTGGTGGCGGTACGTAGCGCTTCCGCGGCGGCCGCAGCGGCTTCCGGCGGGAGCAGTGCGCGGCCGAGATTGGTGTGCAGCACAGTGCCGGTGAGGTTGAAGACGGGGCGTTGGGACGTACTGAAGCGGCGTGCCAGGGCGTCGGCTGCCGCGTCGATCAGCGCACGTGCCGCCGGGTGGACGATGCGAGCGGCGCGCCGAATGGCGAGTTCGGTGCGAAGCGCCTCTGTGGTGGCGTGACGACCGAATCGCTGCAGCAGCAGACCCGCTTCCGGCGTGCGCAGAAGCGAATCGAGTGACGGCAGCGGACTGGTGTCGTTCGACATGGGAGCGGCATCGTAGGACGGAGCGACAGAGGGACAAGCCGCGTGACGACATCGATCGAGATCCCAACATTGCGGACAGAGCGGCTGGTGCTGCGCGCATTTCGCGCCGGCGACCTCGATGGCCTCGCGGCGATGAATGCCGACCCTGATGTGCAGCGGTTTCTCTCTGGCGGCCGACAGGTCACGCGCGAGGAGTGCTGGGAGCAGATGACAATAGCGCTCGGGCAATGGGGGCTGCGCGGCTACGGAATGTTCGCGGTCGAGGCGGATCGGCGGTTTGCCGGACGGATCGGCGTGTGGCATCCGCTGGAATGGCCCGAGCCGGAACTGGCTTATGCACTGGATCCGGCGTTCCGCGGGCGCGGCTTGGCGACGGAGGCGGTCGGCGCCGTGCGCGATTGGGCGTTCGCACAGTTCGGGTTCGCACGGATGGCGAGTTTCATCCTGCCGGCGAACGCGCGCTCGGCGCGGGTGGCGAGGCGCCTGGGGGCGGCGAAGGAAGGGACGATCGCGTTGGGCGGACACGTCGCGGACTTGTGGGTCTACCAGCGAGCCACGGTCGGGGTGGTGGTGTAATGCCACCGCCTCCAATCGCTGACGCCTCGACTGTCACACGCGGGCCGTGCCGCCTTCAATCCCGTGCTTCGAAATCAATGCGCGGATCGACCAGCGTATAGAGCGTGTCGCCGACGATCTGCATCAGCAGACCGAGCAGAGTGAATATATAAAGCGTGCCGAACATCACCGGGTAGTCGCGCTGGATCGCTGCCTGAAAACCGAGCAATCCAAGGCCGTCGAGTGAGAAGACGATCTCCACCAGGAGCGCCGATGTGAAGAGAATGGAAATAAAGGCCTGCGGAAAGCCGGCAACGATCAGCAGCATCGCATTGCGGAACACGTGGCCATAGAGCACGCGACGCTCATTCGCGCCTTTGGCACGTGCGGTGATGGTGTATTGCTTGTGGATTTCCTCGAGGAAACAGTTCTTGGTCAGCATGGTGAGGCTGGCGAAGCCACCGGCGACGACGGCGGTGATCGGCAGCGCCATGTGCCAGAAATAATCGGCGATGCGGGCTGGCCAGCTCCAGTCGTGCGAACCCTCGCTGATGAGGCCGCGCAAGGGAAACAGGTGCAAGAAGCTGCCCCCAGCGAACAGGACGACCAGCATGATCGCGAACAGGAAGCTCGGAACCGCGTAGCCGACGAGAACGACGCCGCTGCTGACAATGTCGAAGCGCGAGCCGTCGCGCACGGCTTTCGCGATGCCGAGCGGGATGGAGATGAGATAGACCAGGAGCGTGGACCATAAGCCGAGCGAGATGGACACCGGCATGGCGCGCAGGATCAGGTGGATCACTGACTGATCACGGAAAAAACTGCGGCCGAAGTCGAAACGGAGATAGCCGCCGATCATGTCGAAATAGCGTGTCAATGGCGGCTTATCGAAGCCGAACATCTTCTTGATGTCGGCAACGACGTGCGGGTCGAGGCCCCGCGCGCCGCGATAGGTGCCGGGGCCGCCAATGTCGGAGGCCGAGGTGCCGAGGCGCGATGACAGGCCGCCCTGGCCGTGCAACTGCGCAAGCACTTCGTCAACAGGCCCGCCGGGCGCGAACTGGATGACGATGAAGTTGATGGTGATGATGCCGAAGAGCGTCGGGATCACCAGCAGCAGGCGGCGTAGGAGGTAGGCCGCCAATGTTCACCTCGTCTCGCACTGCGGGAGACGGCGCCGCGCGGCAACGGGAGACGGGGAACCGGCACGACGCCCAACCGCCGTGGGCCGCTCACGTTCACCGCTTCGCAGACCGGCCTCACCCATCGGGTGGGCGAGGTCTTTCACGCTTTCCTCGCAGCGTCGGTGGCCGCGGCTTTCGCGGGATCGACCCACCAGGAATCAAAGTTGAAGCCCTCGCGG